>CAZLSH010000024.1:0-11907 GCA_964562095.1 uncultured Clostridia bacterium
GCGTGACGCGGAAGAATGAAATTCCAAGCAGCAAATCACAAACAAATCCCGAATTCCAATAGACCAAACGAAAGCCCTGACAGCAGTGATTGCCACAACCACGATCACTACCACGATCACTTTTTCATTCGTTTGCGTTTTCTTCTAGAACAGCAGCAGCCCAAAGCCGTCCAAGGCGAAATAGTACAGCGCTCCGATCGAGAAATAGCCCGCTTTCACCCAGCCGGGGACATGCATGCAGTCGATCAAGGGAACGCCCTTGTATTCGGTCTGCAGGCGGATGTTGAGCAGATGGTAGCCGACCCATTCGTAGATGACGAGAATGACGATGAACGCGCCGTACCAGACCGGAAAATGGAGCGGCGGGGCCTTGTGGATCGTCGCGAAAAAGAGGCGCAGCACGATCATTCCCGATGGCAGCCCGACGCTCCAGGCCAGCACCGGGAACAGCGGGATGCCGAAGACGCGGACGTCCTCGCGGTTGTAGCGGTACAGGTTGCGCAGCAGGAAATACCAGGGGAACAGGATGAGCCAGGCGATCAGGTAGTGGGGCAGGACGTTGATGCCCAGCAGGAAATGGGAAAACAGGAAGAGAAGCAGCGTGCCGATGACCAGGGCGATGACCGGCTTGATGAGGCGCATCAGGACGAATATCAGGATCAGCGAGGGCAGGGCCAGCCCGATCTGCAGCAGCGGCGAACCGACGGCATGGCCATTCCCGATCATGGGGGGAATGATAAAAAAAAACAACGGGAATTGCAACCGGTACCCGCCAGCGCCAGTTAAAAACGCTTCAGCGGAATTCCACCCCGCTGGGGCCAAGAATACGGTCCCTGTTCTATTGCGCCCATTCATGCCGGCAGCGATCCGCCAGCGGCCGCGAAGCGCTTGGCGGCTATCCCATCTTCGGCGCCGGCGCCTTGACCACGGTAATCTCCAGAACTTCCCCGTCCCGGTTGCCGACGTTCATCCTGGTGTTGAAGGGAATCTTCAGCAGGCTGCCCGTGGGGTAGGCGTGCGTCTCCTGATCGCCCAGGCCGATGGACAGGGTGCCGCGCAGGACGGCCATGTAGACGTTCGAGTTGGAGTAATGCTCGGGCAGCGCCTCGCCTTGGTTCAGGATCATGTGCATGTAGTGCAGGTTTTCGTCCATGACGACCTTCTCGATCGTCTTCGCGTCGCCCTGGGTAAGATGAAAGACTTGTTCGATCATGGTGTTTGCTCCTGACCGGCATTATAGCAAAGATGAGCGCGAGACGTTAGACGCAAGACGCCAGACGGCAGCCGGAGAGCATGAAAGGGCAGGCGGCAGGAACCAGTCAGAGCCTTCGCGGCTACCACAAAAATTTCCTCTGCTTTCATGCAGGCATCTGTCATCTGACCTCTGTCGTCTGTCGTCTGACTTCTGTCATCTGTCGTCTGACTTCTGTCATCTGTCGTCTGACTTCTGTCATCTGTCGTCTGTTATCTGACCTCTGTCTTCTTTTTTCAGCCCCGGGCCAACTCCATCCGCAGTAAGGCCATCAGAGCCCTCGGTTCCGCCCGTTCCAGGGCGATCCGCTCGCAGCCGTTGAAGCGGGCGAAGCCGCGCAGCGACTCAGCCAGCATGGGGACCAGGCCGTCGGCGCCGGCGAATGCGGGCGCAATGGTCAACGAGCGGACGACGAGCGTTTTATTGGCGCGGTCGGCTTTGGGATCGAGGCGGCCGACGATCTCCTCGCCGAACAGGATGGGCAGCACGAAGTAGCCGTGATTGCGCTTGAGTTTCGGCACGTAGCACTCGAAGGCATAGTCGAAGCCGAAACGCTCCTTCAGGCGCCGGCGGTCGATCGCCAGGTTGTCGAAGGGCGAAAGGAAGCGGACCCTGGGTTGCCGGGCGCGCAGGCGTCCCCCAGCCTCCAGGACCGCGGGCAGCGCATGGACCGTCCCATCATGACCTTCGACGCCGATGCGGACGACTTCTCCTGCCGCGAGCATCTCCTGCAGGGCGGCGACGACGATGCGCCGGTCACCGATGCGGATGTAATCCCGTATTTCCCTCTCGACGGCGACGCCCAGGGCGGCCAGCGCCCGCAGGACGATGAAGCGGCCCAGCTCATCGTCGCCCGGCATGCGCGTGTCGGTCCCGGGAGGCAGCACCCGCTCGCTGAGGTCGTAAATGCGCTCGAAGCCGCGCCGCTCGCGGATCATCAGCTCGCCGCGCCAGAAGAGCGTCTCCAGCGCCGCCTTGGCCGGCTTCCAGTCCCACCACGGCCCCTGGCCACGGGCGGCGAGACTCTCGAAATCGCGCGCCGCCAGCGGCCCCTCCTCGCGGATGCGCCGGAGCACGGGTTCGAGATAATTTCCGTATCGCTCACCCCAGCCCCGGTACCAGGCGTTTTTGGGATCGTAAAAGCTCTTCATCATCGGCAGGTAGAAGCGGTAATCCCTTATCGGCAGGTACGACGCCGCGTGCCCCCAGTATTCGAAGACCGACCGCTCGCGGGCATGCGCCTGGTGCAGGTGCTCCGGCCGGTAGCCTGGCACCCGCGTCCACAGCGTGTGGTGGTGGGCCCGCTCGATGACCGAGATGGTGTCGATCTGCACGTAGCCCAGGTGCCCGACCGCCTGCTCCACCCCCGCTTTGCCCTGCCGGATATGAGCACGGCCATCGAGAAGCTGGGCATGCAAAATGATCCGGCGTGCCGTCTTTTGCGAGATGGATTTGCTCATTGCCGGAACATAGTATCAGAAAGGAACTTGAAAGGAAAAAGCCGGAGGAGAAAGTGCCCGGGCCGGCAAAGTCCCGGGGGCGCCGGTTCCGCGTTCAGGCGCTGATCGACTTCCGCATCATGACTGACGTCATCTTCCCACTCTTGACATTGCACATGCCGGAAGATTATTCATTATGCCGGAAGCCCTGAAATGAAATTCATCGCGTTCGTCGGCAGCGCACGCAAACAACCTATTTACAACGCCACCCGGCTCTTCATGGACAAATTGCGCTCCTATGCCCTGGCTAGCGCCTGTTCTTGCAGTTGTGCCGCTGCCGGCAACGGGGGCAGAAGTCGCTGTGCACGGTGAACAGCCGGCCGCACAGCGGGCAGGAGTAGCGCTTTGTCCCCTTCTTCAGGACCTTGGCTTTCATTTTTCCGGCTATCGCCAGGCCAGCTTCGGTTCATTACGCAACGGGATGCGGTGATATTTGACCTTGGGATAGCCGATCATCATGCCGCCGAGAAGCTTGTGCCCCGCGGGCAGGCGCAGCGCCGCGGACACCATCTCCGAGCGGGCGGCGGCCATCATCACGAATCCCGCCCAGCAGGTCCCGAGCCCATAGGACACGGCCGCGAGTTCCGCGAACGTCAGCGCGATCGCCCCGTCGGCAACGGCCATTTGCCCCCCTTCTGCGGGCGCGTGGACCAGGATGAGGTGCGGGGCGGAACGGCAGACCGGGTCCATTCCCTCATCCCAGTCCGTTACCAGCGTCCTGGCCCAGGCCATCGACGGTGTCTGCGACTCCTGACGCAGCCAATCGATCACGGCAGCGGCGCAGCGCCGGACCTCATTGGCATCGTGGATCACTGTCCAATGCAGCGCCTGGGAATTGCCCGCCGTCGGCGCGTAGCGCGCCATGTCGATAACCCTGGCCAGCACCTCGCGGGGGACCGGTTCCTGCCTGTACGAGCGCACGCTGCGCCGGCCTTTGAGGAGCGGTTCCATCCGCTCCGGCTCCAGGTGCCAGCCGTCCCGCAACGGCAGGCACCGTTCCAGCGGCATCGTGGCCAGCTCCAGCGCGCCGTGCGGGCAGACCGCGACGCAGTGGCCGCAGTGGATGCACATTTGCCTTGCCCCGGCAACCGGCTCGGGGCCGTCCGCCGTCATGGCAATGATCTCCGCCGGGCAGTCCGCAGCGCACAGTCCGTCGCGCGTGCATTTTTCATGATCGATCGTGAACAGGGCCGTTGGCTTCATTTTTCACTTCATCCTTTCATTGCCGATTATAGCATTTGAGTGAAAGCCGTGCCCTAAGATGATCAGAAAAGACAATTTTCAATTGAAGGGGCGCGGTCATCGCGCCCTTTTAATGATGAAATGGATAGGAAAAGTTATTTCCCCGGCTGCGACCCGCCCACGCCCTTGATGTAGCTCAGCAGGGCGCGGCGGTTGATGATGGCGTGCCAGGCGGCGAAGACGATGAAAAGAAGGCCCAAAAGGACATGGACCGTCAACCAGAAATGAATGTCTCCGGCGATGGCGCCTTCCGAATAACCGTGCAGGATAAGGCCGCTGAAGGGCAGGGTCAGGGCGGTTAGCCCGGACATTATGGCGGTGAAGGCCCGCTTGTTGAACGATCTTTTATTCGCGTCCATTATGTCTCCTTTGAATTGAAACGTTTTTGCCGCGCGTATTGTTTCATGCCGGACCTGGCCTTGCGATTTTTTCCAATGCCGGGCAGGCGCCAGGGAACTACCTCCAGACGGCGGCGAAGAACGCCTCCAGTTTCTCCGGGTCGAGGCGGCCGTTCGTGCGCACGCCGCTGCACAGGTCGACGCCGAAGGGCTGCACCCGGTCGATCGCCTCCCGGACATTGGCGGCGTTCAGTCCGCCGGCGAGAAAAACGGGGACCGGCGATTGCTCGACGATGCGCCGGCTCAGGCGCCAATCGTGGACGCGTCCGGTACCGCCCAGCTCCTTGACGGCCAATGAAGGATTGCCCGAGTCCAGAAGCAAGGCATCGGCCTGGGCGGCGGCCCGCAGCGCTTCGTCAAGCGAACTCTCGCTGCGTACATGGATGACCTGGACGATCTTGATTGCGGGCAAGGCGCTTCTGATCCCGGCACATGCGCCTGGCTCGGGCGCGTCGACAAGCTGGAGCGTGTTGGTCAGGGTGCGCCGATGATGGGCAATGATGGCCTCGGCCCCGGTCGCGCAGGTCAGCATGAACGTGGCGACGGGCGGCGGCACCGCAGCGGCGATGCGGCGGATCAGGTCGTCGCCGATCGGCCCCGGGCCGCTGGGCATGGCCGCCACCAGCCCCAGCGCCGCCGCGCCGAACGAAACGGCCAGCCTGGCCTCCTCCTCCGTTGCGATGCAGCAAATCTTGACCCTCGTTCTCATGGCCACGGGATCACCACATTTTTCCGGTTGCCGGCTGGTAATTGAAGCCGCGGCTCCACATGTACTGGTTGAACGTCTGCTGCTGGATGTTCAGCATGACGTTGTGCCGGATCATGTCCCCCACCGCGTCGCTCCCCTTTCCGGCCGGCCTCCCCTTGCCGGAGGCCTTACCGCCGGCAGTCAGCGACAGGATTCGCTCATGGGCAGTGCGGCGCTGGGCGGAGTCGCCGTGGCCGACCAGGGCGCGCAGCACCAGCCACAGGCCGGGAGCGGTCGCAACCTGGGCCTTTTCAGCGCTTGAGAACTTCGGCCACAGGCGCAGCAGCTGGCCCCGGGCGATGGCGACGTCGGCGGCGGCGAGCCGCTCGGGGGGCGCCGAGGGGTCGCGGCGCAGCAGGCGCGAGTAGGCGGTGAGCTCGCTGAAAGCGGCGGCGGCCATCTCGGTCAGCGGCGGCTCGCCGGCGGCAAGCGTCCGGCCGCGCTCGGCCAGCCGGGCACGGACCATGGCCACCACCGGGTCGGTGGGCGGCGATGTCCGCAGCCAGTCGCGGGTGGCTTTCTCCAGGGTTTTCCTCATCTCCTCCAGGTCACGCTGACTGGCCTTCATGATCCAGGCGACGATCCCGGGATACTGCCCGAAGGATTTTTTTTCGGCGGCGCTCTTGGCCGCCCACCAGCCGGGGCTGAACGGATCGAGAATGAGTTGCTCCTGGGCGGCGGTGAACGGGGCGCCCAGGGCGAACTCCAGGACGAAGAGGAAGGAGCGGCGCACGCGGTCCAGTTCGCCGCCGGCCGCCGGCGCGCGGGTCGCATCAGCGGACGGGACGCTCGATCCCGCCGCCAACCTGCGGCTGAGGGCGTCGATGACCTTCGCCTCCCCGGCCTGGCCCGCGGCCAGCCGGGGATGGACGGTGCGGCCGGGAGTGATGATCATCTGCGTGGCCTTGCTGCCGCCGCCGCCGAGGAACAGGATGTCGCCCTTGCGGGCGCGCGTGGCCGGGATCTCCTCGGCCGCGGCCAGGTCGACCAGGCGGTCCTTGTCGTACACGACCAGCTGCAGCAGCTTGTCCTCGTTCTCCAGATCGCGCAGGATCAGCTCCACGCCGGCGCCGGAAGGGCGCAGCTCGGTGATGAGATAGGCCTTGTCGGCGGAGGCCAGGAACCCGGAGAGAACCAGGAGCAGCAGTATCATCAGGATGGCAGGTTTGCTTTTTGTCATGGGGCGATTGTAGGGGCGATGGGGGCAAGAGTCAAGCAGGGTCATGCAACCACGAACCCGGGACACGTCTTCAGTTCTGCGGCTGATTCATGGATCCGCTAGAGCCCCTCCTGGCACTCGAGGGCGTCGCGCTCGAGCAGCCCGGCCGTCGTGCGCCCCTTGCCGACATAGCGGGCCAGCAGCCAGGCGGGAGACGACTCATTGACCAGTCCGATGGCCTCGACCCAGTCGCCCTGGACGACGTAGCCGGGCCGCGGCTCGGGCGGCAGCGGGCCGACGACGAGGAAGTGGGCCTTGGCGGCATTCACCCGGCAGCGGAAGGGGGGCTTCCAGGAGTCGGGCCCAAAGGTCTCGCCGGGCCAGCCGGCGCCGCAGAAGGAGGCGATGCCGTCGGAGACATGCATGGTCACCCTGCCGTTTCGGGTGGTGAAGGTGACGGTGCCCTGGTCGTCGCGGTATTCCCAGCGGCCGTCGCCGACGAAGCCGGCGACGCCGATGCCGTCGCAGATATGGGCGCTGGCGCCGAACACCGCCGAGTAGGAGAACGACAGCGTGTCGCCGGCGCGCATCAGCGCCAGCGGGCCGTGCAATCCCATCCAGACGCCGCTCGGGTCGAAGCCGCGGTCGTCGGCGGCAGCCGGGGCAGCGGCCGCCGCGCCAAGGGCGGCGATCAGCAGCAGCAGGCACACCATGCGCAGTCTCATCCTTGCCTCCTTCCCGCAGCGGGAACGTTCGCGTCGGATTCTATGCAAGTTCTCCCGGAAATGCAACCGCAGCGTATCCCGCTCCGCCCGGCCAGCAAGCAGGTCTTCGCGGAGATCATCGATTTTTTGAAATCCTGATCCGGGGGTGATTTCCCGCGGCGCCGCCAATCCCATCCGAGACCGCTTTCGCGGCAGCGCGCCGGGAAACCATCCGCGGTCATCATCTCCCCGGTGGGGGCAAAAGGATCAGAAGCGGGCCGGGTCGGTTCAAGCGGTGAACACCGTGCCTTGCAGGCTGGTGATCTTTTCGATGAAGAGCCTCTTCTCCCCGGCGGGAACGGTGACGACCACCTCCTCGCCGACGGTGCGGTTCTGCAGCGCCCGGCCCACGGGCGAGCTGAGCGAGATCTTGCCTTCGCAGGGATCGACCTCGATGGGGTGGACGAGGGTGTACTCCATGCGCGTGCCGGCGTCGAGATCGAGCACCACCACGACCGAGCCGAAACCGACGCATTTTTCATCGCCGGGGGACGCAGCCACTTCGTTGTACTGGCTCACCAGGTGGGTCAGCTGGGCGATGCGCGCCTTGAGGAAACCCTGCCGCTCGCGGGCGGCGTCGTATTCGGCGTTTTCGCTGAGGTCGCCCATGCTGCGCGCCTCGGCGATGCGCTTGGGCAGCTCGACCTGGTACTCTTCGCGCAGCTTGTCGATCTCGTCCAGGAGCGCCTTCTTCTTTTGTTCGATTGAATCCGTCATCCGTCACCGCCTCCAAAAACCCGTGGTGATTCGCCAGGAGAATGTACAACGGAACGGGCCGAATTGCAAGCCCCAGCACCGGACCGGAAAATGAATTCGGGGCAGTGCCTGGATTCGTGACTTGGTTGGAAAGCACGGTGTGCGCTGCAAGTACCTGCTTGTACTTTTCACTTCATGGCAAACGGAACCGATTGCATCCCTGGCATCCTTTAGCTATGATTGCCTTTTCAATACGATCGATCGCCCAAGGAGATCCACCCATGGACGGATACCACGGCATGCGCCGCAAGGAGAAGGAGATCGGGGATCCCGCCGAGATGCGGGCGATCCTTGAGGGCACGCCCTACATCGTCGTCGCCATGTGCCGGGACAACCAGCCCTACCTGGCGACCCTTAGCCACGGCTACGACGCCGGGCGCAACGCGATCTATTTCCACTGCGCCGGCGAGGGGAAGAAGATCGATTTCCTCAAGGCCAACGACCGGGTCTGGGGCCAGGCGATCGACGACCGCGGCTACGTGCAGGGGAAATGCGACCACCGGTTCGCCAGCGTCCAGTTCGGCGGCCGGGCGCGCTTCGTCGAGGACGCCGGGGAGAAGCGGCACGCCCTGGAGGTGATGATCCGCCAATTGGAGCGCCGGCCGGAGAAGGTGCTGGCCGGGCAGGTCACGGAGGCCGCGGTCCGGAAAGTCTGCATCGGCCGCATCGACATCGAGACCATGAGCGGCAAGAAATCGCTGGGAATACCATTTCCGGATTCAGCGGATAGAAACGGCCGCCGCCGCAAAAGAGAATGATTCAAAAACAGCCGCCAATCAGTTCAGCTTTCGCAAATAAAGAATTCTGTCGTTCAAGGGGTCGTTGACGACAAGCTCATTTTTCACTGCAGGCAGGTCATACGGCTGCGATTCTGTTCCAATCTC
The DNA here is from genome assembly GCA_964562095.1 of uncultured Clostridia bacterium. Lineage (GTDB taxonomy): Bacteria > Acidobacteriota > Aminicenantia > UBA2199 > UBA2199 > UBA2199. The sequence goes on from CAZLSH010000024.1 coordinate 8,703, forward strand.
GGCAGGCGCGGTTTTCTGCAGCTTGTAGAGGTCACGGTTGACATCCAGGTAGTATCTTGAGTCATCGACGGTCACAATTTCCCAGGTAGGGGCAAAAGGATAAGCAGCGAGGCGGTTCGCCATGAATATCCTTTCCATTGTTTTTATGTCCGCGACTTTGAACCATGGGGAAAAAGCATTCACGGCTTCCGCCCTGTCCGCGATCGGCCTGGAGGTGCCGGACGCCGTGATCCCGCCAAAGTACAGGCCGCTGGCCAGCAGGGAGAGGCGAGCCGCCTCATTTCCCTCCCGGTCCTTCAATACGATCAGATAAAGGAATTCGTCGGGAAAGGCGACGGTCCGATTCGCTACTTTTTCTATTTCCGCGACATGAATGTCCGGATCCGGCGCCAGCAACCGCAGCAACAACTCGTCCTTCCCGGAGGTCTCTCCGATCGCCCGCCCGTGATGAATGCGAAGCGCATGCTGAATGTCGGCGATGATCTCATTGCGGGCGACCGGGTAAGGAAAAGGGACATGAGACGGGCTCTTGGGGTCCTGCAGTTCCTTCAAAGGCAACGGCGGCTTCCGCTCGTCCGCGTCCGCCCGAATCCAAAAAAAGGAACAGGCCAGAACCATGACCAGCATTACTTTTCGCATAGCCACTCCTTTTCGCGCATCTTTGCCTCCTCGCCTGTCATTGTAGCATTTTTTTTAAATAGCATCCAGGGAGAGCTTGAGGACGGTTTTCCCCTGATCCGCGCGAAAAAGGTGTGACGGCCCGCGCAGCCTCCGGCAGCGATGTTCTGGACGATCGCCCGAAGGGCGCCCGCGGACCCAGGCGGGAGAATGGGAACGGCCCCTTGACTTTGCCGCGTCCCCTGGTTACAATCAGCTCTTATTATATTGTTAATCAATAACGATATATTCAGAAAATTGAATTTCGCCGGGTGAGCCAGGGAGGAAAAATGGACAGAGGGAAAATGAAATGGAAACCGGTGCTGCTGCTGCTGGCCTGCATGGTGAGTGCCAGCGCCATGGGGCAAGCGGAAGAAGCAAAGATCACCAAGGAAGACGTCATCGCCAGAGCCTGGAAGGCCATGTTCGGCGAACGGAAAAACGCCGACGTCAGATCCGTTTACGTGGAGACCTATGCGCACGGCCGCACGGTGCCGAGCCGCATAACCGTCAGGCGCCCGAACCTGTTCAGGAACGAGGCGCCGTCGGGGACCCTGGTTTTTGACGGCCAACGCGCCGCCTGGGCCAAAAGGGAGGCCGACGAAAAAGGGAATCCCCGCGGTCCCGAGCTGATCGTTCCCGAGCACTGGAAGCATTTCGAGGTGGATATCGCCCTCCTTTTCCCCGCCTTCTTCGACCACGCGGCGGAACTGCAGGGGATCGAAAAAGTGAACGGCAATGACGCGTACAAAATCCACGTCCGCCTGCCCCTGGGTTCATTCATCACCTATTTCATCGACAGCCGGAGCTTCCTGGTCACGCGCAGGCTGGTGGGCTGGGACGGGGACGACGATCCGCAACTCTGGGAAAACCTGATCGAGAACGATGTGCCCATCGACGGCATCCGTTATCCCGACGGCTATGTCTTTTCCGGGCGCGCGGGCATGGAGAAGTGCTTTTACAAGAACGTACGCTTCAACGTCGGGGCCCCTGACGCCCTGTTCCGCATCCCGGACGAGTTGCCTTGAAAGTCAGCGCCTGCGCGGGCGGCGCGCGCATCGAAAATTGAATATGCCCCGAGTCACGAAAACGCCCTGAAAATGCCATGGCCAGCCGCCCCGTTTTTTTGATTCGCGAAAGAGCCGTTTCCGCACCCCCCGAAGGAGGATGAATGCCCCTCGTAAGATCCGTTCATTTCAAATCCACGCTGATCCTGCTGGGGGCGCTGTTTTTCTTTTCCGGCGCCTGCCAGACCTTGAATGATCAGGAAGAAAGGCTCAGCGGCCATTTCTCCCTCGAGCAATTGCAGGCCGATTTCATCGAGCTGCGCAACGCCCTGGAGAGCAATCATCCCGACCCGTTCCGTTATGAGAGCGCGGCCGCGCTCGACAACCTCTTCGACGCCGCATACGGGGCCCTGAGCGACGACATGACCGAGGGCGAATTGTACCGCCTCGTCGCGCCCCTGGTCGTCCGCTACCACTGCGGCCATACCCAGGTCACCCCTTCCAACCGCTTTGTCAGCGCCATGCCGGCTTCGGCCGCGGTGTTGCCCCTGGGGATATACCTGGCCGCAGGCAAGGCCTATGTCGACGCCGATTACGGCTCCGGTTCGGGTATCGCCCTGGGCAGCGAAATCCTTTCCATCAACCAGGAAACCACAGCCTCCGTGGTCGAGCGGCTGAAGGCCGGGATTTCCTCCGACGCCCTGAATCCATCGCACAAGATCTTCATATTGAACCGCCATTTCTATTTGTACTACTACTATTTCTCGGCGGAGACGCCCCACTTCGATCTCACGATAAAAAATTCGCACACGGGGGACGAGTCGCCGGTCCGGGTGAACGCCAGGCCCTACAGCCAGGTCAGGAGCGCCGTCATGAGCAGGTTTCCGGGATCCAGCCGCCTGGCCCTGGACATGGACGGCGACCTGGCCGTGCTGACCGTGCCGACCTTCGTGACCAGCGAGAATCCCGACTACCGGGATTTCTTCGAGGATGCCTTCAGCCGGATGAACGCCGGCGGCGTGAAGCGCCTGATCATCGACATCCGGGGCAACGGCGGCGGGGCCCCCGAAGTGTCGGCCGCCCTGATCGCCCACCTGGCCGACCGGCCGTTCGTCTACTTCAAGACCGGGGCGGGGTATGACTACCTGAAGCGGGAGACGCCTCCCCATGCCGTCCATTTCGGCGGCAAAGTCATGGCGCTGATCGACGGCGGCTGCTTTTCGACCTCCGGCCATTTTTGCGCGCTGGCCAGGCACCTCAGCTTGGCCCAGTTCGTCGGCGAGACCGGCGGCGGAACCTATCGCTGCCACGACAATTCAACCGAGATCGTCCTGGCCCATACCGGCATGCGCCTGCGCGTCGCCCGCACGACGTACGAGGCCGCCGTCCCGGACCAGGACGTGTCGGAGGGATTTCCCCCCGATTTCCGGGTCTATCCCGGCATCGGCGACATCCTGGCGGGCCGCGACGTGCAGATGGAGTTCGCGAAAATCAGGAGTTCGGAAGCGGATTGAGCCGCGGGTGTGATTGGGGGACGGTGC
>CAZLSH010000024.1:12007-19355 GCA_964562095.1 uncultured Clostridia bacterium
GGGGAGCCTTGGGGACGGTGCTTGACTTTGTGACTTTGGAAATTGGTCCCGGCGGGGATCAGGGTTCGGCGAATGAATTCAGTTGGATCGTATGGGCGCGGTTTTCGCGCCTCTTTTCTTTTTCCCTTTTACAGGATTTTGCCAAAGGGCGGGATAGCCCCGCCCCTACGCCGGAACCGGTCTTTTGGCGCATTAAAATCAAATCGGATTGAAGGCCAATCGTAGAGGCACGGCGTATCGTGCCCCGAATGGCTATTCCCGCGGTGAGCCTATGTCTTTCCGGGTGCGGGGCGGTCTTCACGGCCGCTCCGTGGTCGTGGCGATGCTTGAACCACCGGCAACCGGCTGCTTCCGGATTGATGTAGGGTCCGGGATCATGTAGAATCCATCGAGACAAAAACGGGGGTTGCACCGAACATGATGAAACAAAGACATTTTTTCTCATGGACCGTCCTGCTGGCTGCCGCCATCCTCTTTCCCTCGGTTGCGCCGGCCCAAGCGGCCGCCCCGGAAAAAAAGGGGACGCGAACGATCTACCTGGTCCGCCACGGCCAGTACGACCACGCCGACGCGCGGGACGCCTTCATTGGCAGGGAACTGGTGCCGCTGGGCGTCGCCCAGGCCCGATTGCTCGCCGCCCGGTTGAAAGCGATGCCGGTCGCCTTCACCTCGCTCACCAGCAGCACCATGACCCGCGCCCGGCAGACCGCCCAGGCCATCGGCCGCGACTTTCCCGCCCTGGAGCTGAAGCAGGATCCAACGATCAGCGAATGCACGCCCCCGACCTGGCGCAAAGACATCATGGCCGGGGAGAAGGCGGAAGAGATGGAGCGGTGCGTGAAAAACATCGAGGGCTTCTTCAAGGAGCGCTTCGTCCCCTCGCCCGACGCCGCCGACCGGCATGACCTCGTCGTCTGTCACGGGAACGTCATCCGCTATATCGTCGCCAAAGTGCTGGGCGTGGACCCGCTGTCGTGGCTGCAGATGAGCATCTCCAACTGCAGCCTGACGATCATTCGCGTCAACCCCGACGGGACGATGAAGCTCGACTCCTTCGGGGACTACGGCCACATCCCCGAGAACATGAGGACCTTCACCGGCGGGGACGACGCATCCAAAGAGCTTGTCAATAAGAAACAGAGGTTAGATCTCGTAAAGGAGTTTAAGAGTTAAAGGGTTCAAGGGTTAAGAGGAGCCGCCAATTCATTGCCGGTGCCGTTGCCACGTCGACCATTCTATCCAGAATGATTTGGGGGCGATGCGCGTTGTTCGCAGAAACCGTCAAGCTTGTTTCTTTGTGCCGATAATCCTAGGCAGGAAAGTTCCCTCTATCGCAGGTGATCGATTGATTGCTTGAAAACAAGCGCCGTCCCTCGCTCCACTCATCCTTGCTCGGGGAAACAGCACGCCGCCGACCTTTCTGAGGCCGATTAAAGCACGGCGGCCATGATCTTTTCGAGGTAGTCCGCCGCGGGCCGGTCCAGGGTGTGCTGGCCGATGAGCTTGAAGCGGACGACGCCTTCCTTGTCGAGGATGAAGAGCGAGGGAATGTTCTGGTCGCCCTTGCCGCCGCTCCATTCCTCGCGGAAGAGATCGAGTCCTTTAGAAAGCTCCCTCTTCTCGTCGAGGATGATCGGGAAGGGCATGGGGACGGCGGCAGCCGCGAACGCATATTTCCGGGGGAACGCCTGGCGCGCGATCTCCATCCAGCGTTTCACCTGCTCGTTCTTCAGGTCCTCCTCCTTGGGGTTCTTCCACTCCTCGACCGCCGCCAGCATCGTCGGGATGCGCGCGATCCAGCTGCGGGTCAACTCGGCCGAAAAGGGGAATACGAACAGCACGTCCAGGTTGAACCGCTCCTTCCACTTCCCCGCCTGGAAGCGGTCGGCCAGCTCGGCATACTGGTAGCCGCAAATCGAGCAGTCGCCGCCGGCGGCGTAAAAGACGCGCGGGAAGACGAGCATCACGTTGCGGCCCTTCAGCGCCGAGAGTCTGACTGTCTTGCCATCGAGCGTCGCCAGCTCGAAATCGGACATCGGTTGCCCGAGGTAGGCCTTCTTGATCGCCGGGGCCTGGGCGGCCAGCAGGCCGGACAGAACCAGCAGCGCGATCGCCATTGCCAAAAACCTGTTTTTCATGTTGCCTCCATTATCGTTCATTTCGAAAACGCCAGAGAATAACTTGCCTGTCCATGTCAGCCAACGTCTTTCTCCCCCTACATCTGCCACGAATAGCTGACCTTCATGAAGACGGTCCGGTCGCTGCGGGTCAGGCGGTACTCCCGCGTCCCCAGGGCGTTGTCGGAATAGCCAAGGAACAGCACCGTGCGGGGATTCAGCTTGTACGAGAACAGCAATTGGGTGAAGAAGTGCCTGAAGACCGGGTCGACGGGGAAGGTGTAGTTGGCGGCGTTGTAGCGGTAGTCGACGTACTGGCCGACGGCGCGCAGGAACATGCGCAGGCTGATGTGGTAGATGACCTTGGCCTGCGTGATGTTGGCCGTGAAGAGCTCGCGGCCGCCGACGTTCATCTGCAGGTAGTTGTGGTCGAGCCCGAAGGCCAGGCGCCGGCCGGCGTTGAGAGTGACCGCCGGGTTGGCCTGCACCTGCCAGCCGGGGCGGACATTCTCGTAGTCGATGCTGTCGCCCAGGTTGCCGTAGAAGTTCAGTTGCAGGGCGGCGAGGGGCTGGAACTGCCACATGGTCTCGGCGGCCCAGCCGGGGTAGACGCGCACCTCGGTGCGCACCGGGGCCGGGATGTTCTCGCCCGGCTCTGTCTCGAACGGCAGGTCGAGGAGCAGCGCCCGCTGCCAGGCCGGCTCGTCGAGCCGGCCGTCGATGGAGATCATTTCCTCGATCCGCGGAACATCGACCGGCTGTGGCCGAGCAGGTTTGGGGACTTCCTGGGCTCCCAGGCACGGTTGGAGCGCCAGAAACAACGCCAGGCAGAGCAAAATAAATCCAATAGTTTGAATTTTTTTCATGAGTTTATTCCCCGCATCCCCGCCATAATTGGTAATACGCACTCTGCCGCCGTTTCGGTTTATTTTCAGGCTCTTCCTCTTGCTAACAGCGAACGTCTGACGTCTGTCATCTGTCCTCTGTCGTCTGACATCTAACGTCTTTCTTCTCTATTTGGACACCTCGACCTCCAGTCCCGCCGGCGTGGAGGCGATCATGATCCCGCCCCTCCTCGCCGTCGTCAGCCAGCGGATGCCGCGCTGCTTCAGGCGCTCGATCACCTCGCGGTGGGGGAAACCGTACGAGCTGAAGGCCGGGGCGGAGATCACCGCAATCCCAGGCTGGACCGCGTCGAGGAACGCCGCCGAGGAAGAGGTGCGCGAGCCGTGGTGGGGGATCTTCAGGACGGACGAGGACAGCCGAGTGCTGAATCCGCCGACCAGGCCGGCTTCGGCGTCCTTCTCGATATCGCCGCAAAGGAGGAAGGAAGAGCGGCCGTCGGCAACGCGCAGGACCATGGAGTGGTCGTTGTGCGCGGCATCGCTCTCGATGAACCGGGGCGGGAACAGGCAGGCGATCGAACCATCACCGACCTGGCGGCGGAAATCGCGAGTCACCCTGCGGAGAAGCGTTTTCGCGGGCCGGGCGCCCAGCAACCGCTGATAATGAACATCACCGGCTGCGCTTGAAGAGAGCCACAATTCTTCGGGCTTCAGGATGCCAATGATCTCGGCCATGCCCCTGGCGTGGTCGGGATGGTAGTGGGTCGCCGCCGCCCAACGCACACGGATCCGTTTTTGCAAGAGGAAGGGCAGGACCAGCCGGCGCCCGACCTGGAAATCCGAAAAGCTGGAGCCGCCGCCGTCGACCAGCAGGGCGTCGCCGCCGGGGAATACGGCGACGATGGCATCGCCGTGGCCGACGTCCAGGAAATACACTTCCAGGCTGCGCGGGCGGTAGCGCCGCGGCGGCAGGGAGATGAAGACAAGAATGGCGGCGAGCAGCAGCGCCGCCAGGGCCCGGCCGGCGATTTTCAGCCGTTCCAGCGAAACGGCATAAAACAGCAGGCCGGCGGCGGCGAGCAGCCAGAGCGGGGGCGGCGGCCGGAAAACGCTCAGCGAAAAATGATCGTAAATCCAGGAGCTGGCGGCGAAAAACGCGTCCAGGGCGATCCCGGCCGGCAGCAGCGCCAGCGCGGCGGCCGCCGGCGGCAGCCAGGCCAGGAACAGGAGCAGCACCCCGCAGACCGTGACCGTGGCCGCCAGCGGCGCCAGCAGCAGGCCGCTGAAAAAGCCGGAAAAGGCGTAGCGCTGGAAAAAAAAGAGCGACAGCGGCAGCGCCATCAGGGCGGCCGAGAAATTGGCCGAGACCAGCTCGGCGATCCAGCGCGGCAGCGAGCGCAGCCGCGGCAGGAAGATGCCGCGCCCGGCGAGGATGGCCGCGGTGAGGGCGAAGGTCAGGACAAACCCGGGATCGAGGAACTGCGCCGGGTTGACGGCCAGCAGCAGCAGGCCGCAGAAGGAGATGACGTTGGACGGCTCCACGTCCATGAACCAGACCTTGCCGGCAAAGACCAGCAGGGCCATCAGCACCGCCCGCTCGGCCGAGACGTCGAAGCCGGATAGGGCCAGGAACAGAGACAGCAGCAGGGCGGTGATGCCGTAGCGCCACATGAGGGACAGGCGCAGCCAACGGAGGACCAGCAGCGAGACCAGGGCCAGGATGGCGATGTTGCCGCCCGAGATGGCCAGCAGGTGGAAGACGCCCGAACCAATGAGCGTCTCCTGCTCGCCTTCCTCCAGCCGGCCGCGGTCGCCGAGCAGCGTGGCCTCCAGGAAGACCCCCGGCGGCTGCAGCGCGCCGCGGCGCAGGTAGCGGGCTTCGATCGCCCGGCGCACGCGGTTGCGCCAGGCGCCGATGAAGCGCCAGAAAGGATTCGCCCGCTTCACCACCCGTACCAGCTGCGCCGACTTGCTGAAGGCCGACAGCTGGATGCCCTTGTACAGCAGGAAGGTTTCGTAGGGATTGGCGAAAAAATTGCGGTTGGGGCGGCGCGCCTCGACGCGGGCATCGATCTCGATGTCGTCGCCGCGGTTCAGCTGGCGCAGGTCGCCGCTGCAGGCGACGCGGACGGTCAGCCCGCGATCGCTCCGGCCCCCAAGCCAGGAAATATCGCGGGCGCTCAGCAGCAGGACCGAACGGCCTACGCCGATCTCGGGAAAGGCCAGCAACTTGCCGCTCACGGTGACGTATTCATCGGCCGGGAACGACAGGTCCCGCGCCGCATGAAAAGCATCATGCCGGCGCAGGTAAGCGCCGGCCAGGAGCAGCGCCAGTGCCAGAGCCGCCAGGGCATGGGCCGAGCGGTATTTTTTCAGCGCGAAGAGCCCCAGAAACAGGGCAAAAGCGGCCAACGCCAGGATGGGCAAGGCATACGGCGCCGGAGCCGGGCCGTGGACCAGGAAAAGCAGGGCCAGGCTGGTGAGGAAAACGGGGGTAAAAATATCGCGCATGCCCGATACTACGCGCAGCGGCAGCGTAAAGCAACCGCTGCCCGAAAAAGCGGATCCGCGGTTGAAATCGTGACGGATTTGGTATATTATTGAGCATTGCGTCGATGGTTTCGGCGAACGAGGAAGAATGAAACGCAGAGAATTCATCATAAGCGGCGGCACGCTGGCCGCCGCCGCCCCGTTCATGAGCTTCGGGGCGGGGAAACCGCTGGGGAAGAAGCTCCTGGTGCTGGGCTTCGACGGCATGGACCCCGGCAAGGTCGACCAGCTGATGCGCCGCGGCGAACTGCCCAACATGCAGCGCCTGGGCGAGCGCGGCGCTTTCACCATGCTGCGCTCCACCATCCCCCCCCAGAGCCCGGTGGCCTGGGGCAGCTTCATCTCCGGCTCCGACCCGGGTGCCTACGGCATCTACGACTTCCTGCACCGCGACCCCGAAACCTACCTGCCCATGTTCGCCCAGAGCGAGACGACGCCCTCGCGCATGCTGGTCGGCCTGGGCAAGTACCGCTTCCCGCTCAAGCCGGGCAAGGTGGTGCTCAAACGCGAGGGACCGGCGTTCTGGGACCATCTGCAGGAACGCGGCATCCCGGCCACCATCTTCAAGGTCCCGACCAACTACCCGCCCTCGGACAGCCAGCAGCGCACGCTGGCCGGCATGGGCACTCCCGACATCCAGGGCACCTACGGCATCTATTCGCTGTTCACCTCCGACGAGCGCGAGTCGCAGAGCGAGCTGCCCGCGGCCAAAGTCTATTACGCCTACATCGACGAGAACCACGTCATGGAGGGGCAGATCGACGGGCCGATGAACGACCTGCTCAAGGAAAGCGAGCCGGTCATCGTCCCCTTCCGGGTCCATGTCGACGACCGGCACCGGACGGCGCGCATCGACATCCAGGGCCAGGAGATCCTGATCGCCGAAAAGGAGTATTCCGACTGGGTGGAGGTCGAGTTCTCGCTGATCTCCGGCCTGGCCGGCATCACCGGCATGGTCAAGTTCTACCTGATGGAGATAGGCGAGCGCTTCCGCCTCTACGTCTCCCCCATCCATATCAGCCCGCGCCGCCCCGCCGTGCCCATCAGCACGCCGGCGGACTACAGCCGGGAGCTGGCCGACCGGGTCGGCCTGTTCCATACCATCGGCCTGCCCGCCGACACCAAGGCCCTGAGCAACGGCACCTTCTCCATGGAGAACTACATCGTCCAGTCGCTGTCGGTGTTCGAGGAGAGCCGGCGCCTGTTCGACTACGAGCTGAAGCGCTTCCTCGGCCAGAAGGAAGGGCTGCTGTTCTTCTACTTCTCCTCCCTCGACCAGGGCCAGCACATGTTCTGGGCCCTGAACGACCGGCAGCACCCCTATTACCACCCGGAAGAGAGCCGGAAATTCGGCTTCATCACCGACGAGATGTACCGCAAGTTCGACCGCGTTCTGGGCAAGGCGCTGCAGGCCGTCGGCCCCGACGTGCCGGTGATGCTCCTGTCCGACCACGGCTTCGCCCCCTTCCGCCGCGAGGTCAACATCAACAACTGGCTGGCGCGCGAGGGCTACCTGAAGCTGGCCTACAGCGACCCGGGCGCGTCGATATTCGATGCCGCCGACTGGAGCTCCACCAAGGCCTACGCCCTGGGCTTGAACGGCTTCTACCTGAACCTGGCCGGCAGGGAAAGCCAGGGCATCGTCGGCGCCGGCGAGAGACGGCGCCTGCTCGAGGAGATCAAGGGCAAGCTCGAGGCCCTGGTCGACCCCCAGGACGGCGCCCGGCTGGTCACCTGCGCCTACATATCCGAGGACCATTTCTCGAAGGATTTCCTGCACCGCGCCCCCGACATCATCCTCGGCTTCAACCGCGGCTACCGCATCAGCGACGACTC
>CAZLSH010000024.1:19365-26911 GCA_964562095.1 uncultured Clostridia bacterium
GCCGCGACGTGGTCAGCGACAACATGGGCTGGTGGTCGGGCGACCACTGCGTCGACCCGCTGAGAGTGCCGGCGTCGTTCCTCTCCAGCTTCAAGATCGGCAAGCCGGTGCCCGACATGCAGGACATGGCCCCCACCATATTGAAATATTTCGGCATCGACACGCCGCCGACCATGAAAGGCAAAGCGATCATCTAGGAGGAACACCATGGCAAGCAAAGTCAAGCTCAGCAAGGAGGCCGACCAAAAGGCCGAGGCCATCATCGCCTTCCACGGCTATTCGTCGCTGGAGGAGCTGGTCGAGGACCTGATCGGCAAGGAATACGAGAAGATCAAGAACGGCGACGACAAGGAGGAACTGGCCAACAAGCTCAGCGGCCTGGGCTACATCTCCTAGGATGGCTCACAAGCTCAACTACCTCGCCACCCGGGGCTGCGACCTGCTGCTGGCGCCGCTGGCCAAGCTGCCCCCTTTCTGGGGCATCCTCTTCCTCAGCCTGCTCACCTCGCTGTTCGTCCTGGTGATCTACCGCTGGATCTCCAGCCCGGCCAAGGTCAGGGAGACCAAGAACCGGATCAAGGCCAACATCCTGGCCATCCGCCTCTACCGCGACTTCTGGAGGTCGATCGTCGGCTCGTTCTTCAAGAGCCTGTACTACACCGGCAAGTACTTCGTGCTCAACCTGGCGCCGCTGCTGGCGGTGCTGCCGCTGCTTTTCCTGCTGTTCGTGCAGATGGACGTGCGCTTCGGCATGCGCCCTTTCCGCCCCGGCGAGACCATCGCCGTCAAGGCGGCCCTGGCCCAGGGCGCCGAAGGCGTCGAGGCCGCGCTGGCACCCAGCTCCCATTTCCAGGCGACCATGAATCCGGTCCATGTCACCGCCCTGCGCGAGATCGACTGGCGGCTGAAAGCGGTCGCTCCGGGGAAAGCCGTCATCGCCATCCGTTCCGGCGGCGCGACGCTCAGCAAAAGCCTGGTCATCGGCACGGGGCTGAGCGCCCTGTCCAACAAGAAGCTGGCCGCCTCCTCGCTGGAGCATTTCATCTACCCGGTCGAGAAGCTCCTCGAGGCGCCGGCGCCCATCCGCTCCGTCGCCATCCGCTACCCCTCCCGCAGCATCTCCTTCCTGGGCCTGCGCAGCCATTGGCTGGTCTGGTACCTGCTGCTGACCTTCGCCATCGCCCTGGCGCTGAAGAACAAATTCGGAGTGGAGTTTTAACGTCCCCGGCTTCCTTCCATGAACCATCGCCCTTTTCACCACGTAGAACCATTTTCCAAGGAGACATCATGAAAAAAATATTCTTTGCCATGGTCATGGCATTCCTTTTTGTGGCCCTGCTGCCCGCGCAGGAAAAGCCGGACCCCGTTGCCGAGATGCTGAAGAACCTGCAGACGGTGGACAAGGCCGACGCCGTGCCGGCGAGGCTGCAGGCCGGATTCGACAGCATCAACGCCCGCGACCTGATGACCCTGATGGCCTTTCTCTCCCACGACGCTCTCGAGGGGCGCGAAGTCGCCAGCCCGGGCTACGACATCGCCTCCGAGTACGCCCGCTCGCTTTTCGCCCTGTGGGGCCTGAAGCCGGGCGGCGACCTGCCCCGGCCCGCGGCCGGGTTCTTCGGCCCCGATCCCGGCCAGCCCGCACCCGCACCCGAGCGCGGCTTCCTGCAGGAGTTCGCCATGAAAGAGGCGCTGGAGACGACCGCCGCCATTGTCCTGGAGTCTGGACCGGTCGCGCGGGCGTTCACTCCCGACGTCGACTTCGTCTTCAGCTCGCTCCAGCCCCTGGAACTGAGCGCGCCGGTGGTCTTCGCCGGCTTCGGCATCAGCGAGAAGGCGGCCGGCTACGACGATCTCGCCGGCATCGACCTCAAGGACAAGGCGGTCATGATCCTGACCGCGGCTCCGGGCCGGGACGACCCGGCCTCACCCTTCCAGAAAGGAGAGCTGAAAGAGAAGTATTTCCCAATCATGCCCGCCCGCCGCGGCGGCGGCGCCGATTTCGCCAAGGCGGCGGAGATCTTCAGGCGCGGCGCCCTGGCCGTGCTGATCGTCAAGGACTCGATCGCCGCCGGCGACATCCACGCCGAGATCCTCGCCGGCAGGGAAGTGCGCGACGACAAGCCCATCCTTCCCGACAGCCGCAGGAAGCTGCTCATCCCCGGCTCCCAGGGCATGCCCTGGGAGGGACGCGCCATCGTGCGCGTGTCGCGGGAGATGGCCGACGCCATCCTGGCCGGCTCCGGCAAGACCATCGACAGCCTGCAGGCCGGGATCGCCGTCCGCTACCAGCCGCGCTCGCTCGCCCTGGCCGCGACCCGTTTGCGCCTGAGCAACGACGTGCGCTGCCGCCTGGTCAAGAGCGCCAACGTCGTGGGCTGGATCGAGGGCAGCGACCCGCAGCTGAAAAACGAGGCGCTGGTCGTCGGCGCCCATCTCGACCACCTGGGCCGCCGCGGCGACTACATCTTCAACGGCGCCGAGGACAATGCCTCGGGCGCCTGCAGCGTCCTGGCCATGGCCCGCGCCCTGGCCCGTAACCCCGAGAAGCCCAGGCGCAGCGTGGTCTTCTGTTTGTGGACCGGCGAGGAGGAGGGATTGCTGGGCTCGCGCTGGTACGTGCAGCATCCGCTGTTCCCCCTGAAGGACACCCTGGCTTACATCAACCTCGACATGGTCGCCAGGCCCTGGGACGAGCGCGGCCTGCGGCGAATGACGCGCATGCTCAACATCAGCGCCGACGAGCTTCTGAAGCGGATCCAGCCGGAGAATTTCCTGCCCCTCTCCCTTTCCGCCGAGTCGCCCGAGTTGCGCCAGGCGCTGGCGGCGGCCAACCGCCACGTCGGCTTCGACATCCTCTACCGCGAGACGCCGCGCAGCATGGACCGCATGTCGGGCGGCAGCGACCACGCCCCCTTCGCCATGGCCGGCAGGCCCTGGGCCTTCTTCATCACCGGCATGAGCGACGTCTACCACACGCCGGGAGACAGCATGGAAAAATTTGACGGAACCACCATGGAGAAGGTGTCGCGGCTGATCTACCTGGCCGCTTTCATGCTGGGCGACCGCTAGAAGAAAAAGCTACTTGCTGACCCGTTCGATGTAGGAGCCGTCGCGGGTGTCGATCTTGATGACGCTGCCCGCCTCGATGAACGGCGGCACCGTCACCTCGAGCCCGCCCTCGAGCTTGGCCGGCTTGTAGGAAGCCTGCACCGTCGAGCCCTTCATGACCTTCTCGGTCTCGGCCACCGTGAATTCCATCGACAGCGGCGGCACGATGTTGATCGGCCGGCCCTGGAAGAACTCCATCTGATAGGTCTCATTCTCCTTCAGGTAGTAGACGTTGTCGCCGATGAACTCCTCGTCCAGGCTGATCTGGTCGTAGGTCTGCGAGTCCATGAAGATGTAGTGCGTGCCGTCGTGGTAGGAGTAAGTGACCTCCTTGGTGTCCAGGGTCACTTTCTCCACGCGGTCGGAAGAGCCGAAGCGGAACGGCGAGCGCACGTTGCTCTCCAGGTCGCGCATCTTGACGTGAATCGTCGACTTGTAGCGCCCCGGGGTGACGTGGTCCATCTCCTCGACGCGGTAGAGCTTGCCTTCCATCAGGATGATCATTCCCCTTCGGATCTGGGTGGCGTTAATCATAATTACCTCCGCTGATGAGTTCGTTGATCATTTTACGGTCGTTGCTGCGGGCGTAGAACAGGCGGCTGCCGTCGCGGCGCAGAAAAAAAATCCCGGCCGGCGAGCTGCCGGCGATGAAGTCCAAACCCTGCACGCCGCCGGGGCGGAAACTCACGCGGAATTCCCGTTCCAGGAAGCGGCGGAAACCGGCCATGAAGCGCGCGCCGTCCCGCGGCGCGTCCCAGTGGGACTCCCAGAGCAGCAGGCGCGCCTCGCCGTCGCCATAGAGGGTGAAGAGGTCGCCGCCCCATCCCGAAGCGACCGATGCCGCATCGGGAGCCCGACTGCCCAGCAGGACGTTCAAGTAGTATTCGCCCACGACGCCCGAGTGGAAGGCCTCGCCGCGCGCGGGACGGAAGCGGGTGCGAACGGCCTGCGGCCGCTCGCCGGCGATGTACTTGCCCGGATGCAGGATCTGTTCCGAGGAGAGCGGCTTCTGATCCAGAACGCGGTTCAATCCGTTCCAGGCGCTCTTCCCGAAGATGGCCCGGCTGAACTTCATCCCCTCCAGGTAGGGCATGAGCAGCTGGTGCCTGACGATCCCGGGCGCGGCCGCCAGGGCGGTGGCGCCGGCCATGGCCGAGAAGGAGAGGACGCTCTCCGGGCTGAAGGCGTCGCCGATCCGCTCGGGATCGAGGCCCATCTGCCGCACCATCACCAGGGTGGCGTCGCCCTCGACCGCCGCCAGGGCGGCCAGTTTGCGGTCGTCGAAGTCGGAGAGGTCGCCCAGCACGGCGGCCAGGTCGAAGTGCTGGTCCTGCAGGGCATGGCGCAGCTCGTGGGCCAGTGCCGGAGCGTTGAGCATGTCCAGCTTGCGGAACTCCTCGACGGCCAGCAGCTCGTCGGTCTTTTCGTTGTACATGCCGCCGACGTTCTCGAGGATGATGCGCCGGCGCAGCGCTTTCAGGTCGATGCGCTCGCGGGTGAAGCCCATCCAGTAGAGGAACTCCTCCTCGCAGCGGGCCAGCTCATCGGGATAGTCCTGCTCGAACAGGCGCTCGATGTACTCCTTGAGCTGGGCGCGGTCCAGGTAGCGCACCGGGACGTCGCGCTTGAACTGCAGGCGGCCGATTTCCGCCACCTGGCGCTTGAGCTCGGCGATGTCGGCGGCGTGAGCCGTGCCCACGGCAAGGCAGAGCAAGACCAGCAGCGCCAAAAGGGAATTCCGGAGTTTCATCGCCTACTTTATATCACATTCCCGGCCGCAGGTAAATATCCGCCCTTGAAAAACGGCGATGGCAGAGGACAATTCATCGGCTTGTCCCAGACGTCCGCTGCCGGGACGGGATGGGTCCGGCCATTCCAACAGCTCAGCCAGCCGGCATTAAAAGAAATCCAACATGATTACATGAATAGTGCAAGCCGTTTCTTTGCACTGAACAGAATGGGCAAAGCAAAAATCAAGCAGCCGGCAACAGCATCGAGAGGTTCAAAATGGAGTTCATGGAAATGCGACTTATTTGACCTTGCCCAGCACCGCCGGCGGCCAGTAGCGGAAAAAGGCCTTGCCGTAGATGTACTTCTGCGGCACCGGCCCGAAGAGGCGCGAATCGAAGCTGACCGAGCGGTTGTCGCCCATGACAAAGTAGGTGCCGCGCGGGATCAGCAGCGCCTTCATGTCGGCGGGCGAGAGGGCGCCGGGGCCGGCGAAAGGCTGCGGCAGCGGCTTGTCGTTGATCAGCACCTCGCCGGCGCGGATCTCGATGATTTCTCCCGGCATGCCGACGATGCGCTTGATCAGCGACTGGTCCGGCTCGTCGGGCTTGTACAGCACCACGATGTCGAAGCGGCGCAGGTTGCCTTTGCGCACCGCCAGCTTGGAGATGAGCACCCGCTCGCCGGCGCGCAGCAGCGGCTTCATCGAATCTCCATCGATCAGGAACGCCGAGACGACGTAATTGATGAGGAAAAAGGAGATCAGCGCCGCCAGCAGGATGTCGAGAAGCACGTACTTGACGAAGTGCTTGAACCGGGATTCTGCCATAATGCCGGAATTCTATGCCCAAAACCGAAGCCAAGTCAAGCCGGACCCCGAAAAAATCAATCCCGGATGGCCGCCTGGGCACGGATCAGGTCATGAAGCGTGACGATGCCCCTGACCTGCTTCGATTTTTTATCGATGACGATCAGCACCAGGGTGGATGACTCCAGGAACTTCTTGCCGATCTCGCGCACCGTCTGCTCGGGATGACAAAATGCCGCCGGGTGGACCTCGGGGGCGGCGCCGGCTTTCAGCGCCTCCTCCATTTGCCGCCGCGCCACGATGCCCTGGATGCGGCCGTCGACGAACAGGGGGAAATGGTTGAAGGGGAAGCGCTCCAGCTTTCCGCGCAGCTCGCTCGCTTCGAGGCCGCCGAGCATGACCGGCGCCGGGTTGGCGATGGCCGCCACCGGCAGGTTCTGCCAGCCCTGCAGGTCGACCGGCGGATGGATCTTGTGCAGCTCATGGCCGTCCTGCACCAGCAGGGCGTCGTAGAAATTGAGCTGGCCGGAAAAACGGGCGATGGCCTGGCTGATGATCGTCCCCAGCAGCAGGCTGGGCACCAGGGAGAACTGGTGCGTCATCTCGAAGACGATCAGCATCGAGGTCAACGGCGCGCGGACGGCAGATCCCAGGCAGGCGCTCATGCCGACCACGGCCAGCACGATCTGGTCGGCGGGCGTGATGGGGATCCACAGGCGGGCCAGCCCGCCCAGGAAATAGCCGGACATGCCGCCGACGAAAAGCAGCGGGGCGAAGATGCCGCCGCAGCCGCCGAAGCTGTAGCCGGCGATCATGGCCAGCAGCTTGGCGGCGACCATGACGCCGGCGACCTTCCATTCGAAGCGGCTGTCCAGCGCGCTGGAAAGGTCTTCGTAGCCCAGGCCGAAGACACCGATCTTGCCGACGGCGAGAAACACCGCGCAACCGATGACCCAGGTCAGCAGCCCGCCCAATACGGGCAGCAGCCAGGCGGGAACGCGCTTTTGCCTGCGCAGGCGCTGGCGCCAGTGCAGGGCGGCGCGCTGGAAGACGACGCCGCCCAGGGCGGCGACCATGGCGACCAGGGGAACGAGCAGGTAATGGAGCCAGGAGATGTTCTCGATCGGCGGCAGGATGAAGGCCGGCTGGCGGCCGATCAGGGCATGGACCACGAAGGCGCCGACCACCGAGGAGAGGACGACCCGTCCCAGGTAGCGGTTGTTCAGGTCGCCGACGATCTCCTCGATGACGAAGGTGATCGCGGCCAGCGGCGCGTTGAAAGCGGCCGCCAGCCCGGCGGAGGCGCCGATGACGGCGGCTCCCCGCCGCCCGCGCATGGGGGTCCCGAACAGCGCGTCGGCGTTGGCGGCGACGCCGCTGCCGATGAACACCGAAGGGCCCTCGCGGCCGAGGCTGTTGCCGCCACCGATGCTCAGTATCCCGGCCAGGAATTTCACCAGGACCGGCTTGAGCTTGACGTTGCCGAGCTCCTTCCAGTATGCCGACTTGACCTGGGGGATGCCGCTGCCCGCCGCCTCGGGGCTGAAGACATTGAGCAGCAAACCGACCAGGGCGGACGTGACGACGATGGTCAACAGGCTGGAAAAAATGAAGGCCGCCGTCGATCCCGCGGCGAAGCTCAGGAAAGTGCGCGCGTACACCAGGTTGACCATCCACATGAACAGGACGGAAGAGAGGCCGGCCAGCAGCCCCAGAGCGCCGGCCTGGATGGCGCCGGCGATATGGTCGGGGACTTTCCCGGGGAAATGGCGAAGCACGATCTTTTTCACGTCTTCCTGCAAAAAACTGCCTTGGCGGAATGTAATCGCGGGAAAACAAGGCCATCCCCGCGTCGATCAAGCCGGATTATACCCGAAATGCCCCACCCTGGCAATTGCG
>CAZLSH010000025.1:0-26763 GCA_964562095.1 uncultured Clostridia bacterium
GCAGCTTGTCGAGGTTGGCGCCGTCGGGATGGAAGCGCACCGAGATGTCGAGCAGCACCGTCTGGCCGTCGGCGGTCAGCGCCTGCAGCGAGTCATCGCCCCGCATCTCCCCTTCCAGCTGGGCGATGCTCATGGTGTAGGTGCGGGTCTTCATGTCGTAGACCGTGGGCTGCTCGATCAGGGGCACCAGGAAGTAGAAGCCCTCGTTGGGGGTGACGCGCAGGTTGCCGGTGGCCTTGTTGAAGATCACGGCCTTCTCGCCGGGATCGATGACGATGTAGATGCGGAACAGGAAAATCAGCACGAGAACGACGATGAGCGCCGCCAGGATATATTTGCCGATCTTCTTGGTCATATTGCCTCCGTCCTTGAACGCTTGCTTAATGTTGTCCATGGAAAAAGTCTATCCAGTCGCCCGGGGATTGTCAAGGAACGCCGGCCGCCGGCCGGCGTTGCGACAGTTGCCGCGGCGAAGCCAAAACCGACCGGGATCCGAAGTGCCGCCTGATTGCCGGCGCTTCGGGGTCGTGCTACCATGAGTCTCTCACAAAAAACATGAAGAAACCGAAGCTTTCAGTGAACGATATCCTGATGCTGCTGGTGGTGGCCATCTGGGCGCTGAACATCTCGCTGGTCAAGGTGGCCCTGGCCGAGATCCCGCCCCTGCCCTACAACGGCATCCGCCTGCTGCTGGCCGCCGCGGTGCTGCTGGCCTTGCTCCTGCTGACTGAAAGGAACCTGCGCCTGCGCCGGCAGGACCTGGCCAGGATCTTCCTGCTCTCTTTTTCGGGCTATGCCCTCTACCAGTACCTGTTCATCTCGGGCATCGACCTGACCAGCGCCGGCAACACGGCGGTGATCTTCGGCAGCGCGCCGATCATGGTTTCGCTGCTCAGCTCGTTCTTCAAGCAGGAGCGGATCACGCCCCTGGGCTGGCTGGGCATCGCCCTGGGCTTTGTTGGCATTTATCTGGTGATCAGCGGCGGTGCCGGCGGCTTCGCTCTTTCGCTCCGGACCTGGAAAGGGGACCTGCTCCTTTTCGCCGCCGTGTTCCTGTGGGCCCACTATTCGGTATCGGCCCGGCCGCTCCTGAAGATCTATTCGCCCCTGAAGTTCACCGCCGTGACCATGACGCTGGGGGCGCTCATGTTCCTGCCCTTCGCCATCGGGCCGCTGCGCAGAGTTCCCCTGGCCGCCGTTTCGACGAAGGCCTGGCTGTGCCTGCTCTATTCGGGGGTGATCGCCCTCTCCCTGGCCCTGGTCTTATGGTTCTTCTCGGTGCGCCGCGTGGGCAACAGCCAGACGGCCGTCTATTCCAACCTGCAGCCGCTGCTGGCCGTCCTGTTCGCCTGGCAGTTGCTGGGCGAGGGCATACCCCCGACGCTGCTGCTGGGTGCCGGTGTCATCTTTCTTGGAATATATTTCACCCGCCGCGGCCGGCAGGAGGCTTCCAACTGAGCGCGAATGGACAACCCGCCCGCGCGATGGATCCTGGCGGCTGAGATTTTTGCCGGAAGAGTCATATTTACAGGCGATACATGGTGCGGAAGGAGGAGACCATGAAAAGAAAATCCTGGATCGTGATGATGATTCTGGTTGCCGGGCCGCTTTGCGCCGGCACGCTGACGGTCATCAAGCCCAACGGCGGCGAATCCTGGACCCTGGGCCAGGCCAACTGCCAGATCGGATGGAGCGCCGCGGGCGTGAGCCAGAACGTGCGCATCAACCTGCTCAAGGGCGGCGCGGTCGTGGGCACCATCGCCGCCGGCCTGCCCCCGGGGAGCTCGCCCTTCCTGTGGACGGCGGGGAAACTGGCCGACGGCACCACGGTCCAGGCCGGCAGCGACTACAAGGTGCGCGTCCGCGCCATCGACAGCAGCGAAGTCGACGAGAGCGACGGCCTGTTCTCCCTGGTCAATCCGGCTCCTCCGCCCTCGCCGCCCCCGCCCGCGCTGCAGCTGAAAAAACCCAACGGCGGGAGCGCCCTGCTGCTGCATCATGAAACCGAGATCGCCTGGAAATCGAGCGCGCCCGCCGCCGTCGGCAAGGTGCGGCTGCAGCTGATGAAGGAAGGCTGCTGCACCATCGGCATCCTGGAAGAAAACCTGCCTTCGACCGGGACCTTCGCCTGGAAGGCGGGGGAATACCCGGGCAACACCGCCCCAACCGGGAAATACCGCATCCGCGTGAGCTCCATGGCAGATCCCAAGATCTATGACGAGAGCGATGCCGCCTTTGAGCTGAAGTCGCTCACGGCCCTGGCATCCAAGGCCGAACAAATGAAGTTCCTTCAGGGCGAGACCGTGCCCGGCGCCTACGAGAGTCACCCCTGTCACGATACGTTTCCAGGCAAAATCACCCCTCCGATCCAAATTTCCGTCCTTCAGCAGGGATGGCAGCAGATGTTCGGCTCCGGCCTCAGCCATTACGCCTGGGTCGGGGTCTATTGGTTCCCCTACCAGGGCATCCAGGTGGCCTCCATCTACCGCTCGAGGATCCTGTTTTCTCTCAGCCAGTTCGCCGACAAAGCCGGGGCGCTGAAGAGCGCCAAGCTCAAGATGAAGCGGGTGCACTCGGTCCATGAGGACGCCAACAGCGGCTGCGGCTGCACGGAGAACCTGTGGGTGCTCGAGGCGCCCATGACCAGCTGCGCCATTCCCGCCATCGGCCAGCGCATCGACGTCTCCCTGGCGACGGCGGAGTTTACCCGCGACGTCACCGAAATCGTCCGCCAGTGGCTCAATGGCGGCATGGCCAACCACGGCCTGCTGCTGCTGGCCGGCGAATCGCCCTGCTCGGGAGGCCGCAAGTGCGCCTCCTGCTACGAGGCCAGCCTGATCCTGGATTTCAAGTAGGCTGCGGCCCAGTCCCCGTTGCCCGAAGCTTGACAAAATTTCCGCGGTCGGCTATTCATTCCTCTATCGGGCGAAGGAGGGCAGGATGAAGAAAAAGATCGTTCTGGCGGGCGCGGCCGGGATGCTGGTCCTGCTGGCCGCATTGGCTGCCCAGTCGCTGGTCAAGAGCGGCGAGGAAGCGCTGGGCACCCGGAAATATGCCGATTTCCAGACGCCGCAGTTCTGCGGCAGCGCGTGCCATGGCGACATTTACCAGCAGTGGCGGCAGGCCATGATGTCCCAGGCCTACTCCCACCACTGGGACGAGATCGAATACTTCAAGCTGGCGGTGCCCCACGGCGAAAAAGACAAGGCTTTCAAGGCCGTAGCCGACGGCTGCAACGGCTGCCACACCCCGCTCGCCTTCATGGCCGGCGACGTGCCGCCGCCGCGCCCGGAAAAGAACAGCCGGGCCAACGAGTCGGTCTCCTGCGATTTCTGCCACACGGTGACCGGCTTTGCCGGCGACACGCCGTTCAACTTCAATTTCATCTCCGCGCCCGGCAAGACCAAGTACGGGCCCCGCGAAGGCAAGAACTCGCCCGAGCATAACCTGGCCAAGTCGGAGTTCCTGGGCCAGCCCGAGTTCTGCGGCACCTGCCACAACGAGAAGAGCCCCTTCGGCGTGTGGGTGAAGTCGACCCACCTGGAATGGAAGGAGGGGCCTTACAGCAAGGAGGGGGTGCGCTGCCACGACTGCCACATGACCTACGCCGACGGCTACTCGGCGGCGATGGGCAACCGCTATCCCGACGTGCGCCAGCACCTGTTCCACGGCGCCCACGACCCGGGCAAGGTGCAGGGGACGATCGAGCTGCGCATCCATCCCGACATCCGCGAGGCCGAGCCCGGCGACAGGGTGAAGTTCACCGTCGCCCTGTTCAACCAGAAGACGGGCCACAAGTTCCCCAGCGGCTCGGTCGAGGACCGCATCGTCTGGATGCACGTGCAGGCCGTCGACGCCGCGGGCAGGACCTATCACCTGCCGGTCGACAGGAAGGGCTTTGCCGGCGAGGAGTACACCATCGGCAGCGACGTCCTGGCCTACCAGGACATGGGCATCGCCCTGGGCGGACCGGAATTCAAGGGGGTGCAGCGCGACGGCATTCCGCTCGGCGACCGAATATTCCGCATGCCCTATTTCGACCCCCAGGGGCGGATGACCATCCAGCAGTGGAACACGAAGTCCCAGGGCGTCGACTACCGCATCGGGCCGCGCGAGACCAAGCTGGAGACCTGCACCTTCACCCTGCCGCAGGATATCGCCATCGGGCCTTTGAAGGTCACGGCCGTGCTGAACTACCAGAAGCTGGTCAAGCCGGTGGCCGACTTCCTCGGCGTCCCCGCCGAGGAGGCGGAGATCATCAGGGTCAATGAACATGCGACGGCCATCGAGGTCGTCGATTGAGGAGAATGACATGAAAAAAGCAGCCGTTGTTCTCATGTTGCTGGTTCTGGGGGCCGCCGTGACGCTGGAAGCCATGCCGGCCTTCGCCCGCAAGTACCAGATGTCGTGCAAGACCTGCCATAACCCGTTCCCCAGGCTGAAGCCCTACGGCGAGGATTTCGCCGGCGACGGCTTCGTGCTCAAGGACAAGGAGGCGCCGCGCTATACCGCCGACACCGGCGACAGCCTGCTCTCGCTGATCCGCGACCTGCCCGTCGCCCTGCGCATCGAGGCCTTTGCCTCGTTCAACAGCGGCAAGGGAGAGAGCCTTGACCTCTCCACCCCCTACCTGATCAAGCTGCTTTCGGGCGGCGAGCTATTCCGCAATGTCTCCTATTATTTCTATTTCTTTTTCAGCGAGCGGGGCAAGATCGCCGGGCTGGAGGACGCCTTCATCATGTTCAACGACCTGGTCGGCGACCTGGACGTGGCCGTCGGCCAGTTCGCGGTCTCCGATCCCCTGTTCAAGGGCGAGCTGCGCCTGACCTACGAGAACTACCGCATCTATCGCAGCAAGCCGGGCCTGTCGGGCATCGACCTGACCTATGACCGCGGCGTCATGCTGACCTACGGCCTGAAAGGCGGCACCGACCTGGCGCTGGAGGTCGTCAACGGCAGCGGCATCGGCGACAGCGAGGCCAATCCCGGCGGCCGCTTCGACGCCGACAAGTACAAGAACGTCCTGGGGCGCGTCTCCCAGGGATTCGGCGATCATTTTCGCGTCGGCGCCTTCGGCTATGCCGGCAAGGAAAAGGGCATGAACGGCCTGGTCAACAGCGTGTGGATGGCCGGCGCCGACGCCACCTGGACCTCGCCCAACCTGGAGCTGAACCTGCAGTATGTGGAGCGGCGCGACGACAACCCGTCGTTCCTGCTGGGTGCGCCGGAAGTGGCGACGCGCGGCGGCTTCGCCGAATTGATCTGGCTGCCGCGCGGCGACGACAGCCGCTGGTATGGGGCGGGCCTGTTCAACTGGGTCGAATCCGACCAGGACCACCTGGACTACCGGGCGGCCTCCCTGCATGGCGGCCACCTCCTGCGGCGCAATTTCCGGCTGGTGGGCGAGGCGACCTACGCCTTCCGCTCGAGTTACGGCAGGTATCCCCGCTTCGGCGTCGGCCTGGTCACGGCTTTTTAGGGAATTTTCCGTTTTTCAAGCCGGATCGCCCGCGTTGTTCTGGGGCGGTTCGGCCGTCCCGCCCATGCGGGACGGCACGGCCGCGTCGAGCATGATCTGCTGGATGCGGGCGATGGTGGCCTCGGTGTCGCTCAGGATCCCCTCGCGCAGCTTCATGTTGTCCAGCAGCTGCAGGGCCAGGGCCTTGAGCAGCGGGGCGGCCGGGTCGGCCCGGTGCAGGGCGATCATCTTGTTGATCAGCGGATGGCCGGGGTTGATCTCCAGGACGCGCTTGGACAGCTGGTAGTCCTTGTTGACCATCTTCATGATCTTCTCCATCTGCACCGACGGGCCGTCGGCGGGATTGAGCAGCAGGCAGGGGCTGTCGACCAGGCGTTTCGACACGCGCACGTCCTGGAGCTGCTCCCCATAAGTGGTCTTCAGATAGGTGACCAGGTTCTCGGCCTCTTTCAGGGCTTGTTCGTTGCCGGCGGCCTTCTCCTCCAGCGGGATGTCGGCGCTCTCGGCCATCTTGAAGGGCTTCTTGTCGAACTCGCGCAGGTGGTCGAGGACGAATTCGTCCAGGGGATCGGTCAGGAAAAGCACCTCGCGGTCCTGCTGGCGGAATATTTCCAGAGCCGGGTTCTTCTCGATGGACGGGCGGTCGGCCCCGCCCAGGAAATAGATATCCTTCTGCCCCTCGTCCATGCGGCCGACATACTGCTTCAGGTCGATCAGCTCCTCGCCGCTGGTTTTTGAGCTGGAGAAGAGGAGCAGCTGCGCCAGCCGGTCGCGGTTCTCGAAATCGTTCACCGCCCCCTCCTTCAGATTCTTGCTGAAGTTTTTCCAGATGGCGAGGTACTTGTCGCGCTCCTTGCTCTTGATCCCCTCCAGGTGCTCCAGCAGCTTCTTGACCACGTGCTTGCGGATCTTGTCGATGCGCACGTTGTTCTGGAACGTCTCGCGCGAGATGTTCAGCGGGATCTCCTCGGAATCGACGATGCCCTTGACGAAGCGCAGGTATTCGGGAACGATCTCCTTGGCGCCCTTCTGAATGAGGACCTTGCGCGAGTAGAGGTCGACGCCGGGCTCCGTTTTCATCAGCCCCAGCAGCTCGAACGAGGTCTTGGGCACGTACAGCAGCGAGTGGAACTGCACCGGGGCGTCGGAGGAGAGGTGCAGCCAGGTTTCGGGCTCCTCCTGGGTGTTTTCGAAGAACTTGTAGAAATCGACGTAGTCCTTATCGGCCAGCTTGGACTTGGGCTGGGTCCACACCGCATCCTGGCGCTCGATCCTTTCGCCGTCGATATAGATGGGGAAGGGGACGAACTTGGAGTGCTTGAGGATGATGTCCTTCAGGCGGTAGGGCTCGAGGAACTCCTTTTCGTCCTTTTTGAGCAGCAGCTCGATGCGCGTGCCGCGCCCCTCCTTTTCCGCTTCCTCGATGGTGTAGCCGCTTTCGCCCGTCGACTTCCACAGCCAGGCCCTGGCGTCCTTTTGCCACGAGCGGGTCGTGATGTGGATCTCCTTGGCCGTCATGAAGCTGGAGTAGAAGCCGACGCCGAACTTGCCGATCAGATCGACCTGGCCGCCCTTCTCGCTGTCCTTCAACTTCTTGAGGTAATCGAGGGTGCCCGAATGGGCGATGGTGCCGATGTTCTCGACCAGTTCCTCCCGGGTCATGCCCACGCCGTTGTCCTCGACGACCAGCCGGTTGCGCTTCTTGTCGGCGGCAATGGTGATCTTCAGCTCCTGGTCCCTGCCTTCCAGGTCGGGAACGGTCAGGAACTCGAACTGCATCTTGTTCAGGGCGTCGGCGGCGTTCGAGACCAGCTCGCGCAGGAACACGTCCTTGTTCTTGTACAGCGAGTAGACCAGAATGTCGAGCAGCTGCTTGACCTCAGACTGGAATTCGAAGGTTTGTTCGTTCTTTTCCGCCATTGTCATTGCTCCTTTCCTGTTGTTTCACCTCCATTATACCATTTCTGTCAAGGCCGGAGCGGAGCGGACCGGCCTGACCGATTGCAAAAAAACGGCGCTTTGACTACAATGGCCCCTGGTCACGAATCGCATGCGAAACGACTAAGGAGGCAATATGGCAATCGTGGTAACGGGGAAGAACCTGAAGATCGAGGACGTGTACAGGGTGGCCTACGGCATGGAGAAGGTTGAGCTGCACCCCGAGGCGCTGGAGCGCATCAAGGCCTGTAGGGCATTCATCGAGAAGCGCATCGAGGCGCGGGAGATCATGTACGGCGTCAACACCGGCATCGGCGAGTTTTCCGAGGTGGTGCTCACCGACGAGCAGGTGGGGCAGTTCCAGAAATATCTGATCTATAACCATGCGGCCGGCATCGGCACGCCGGTGCCCGTCCCCGAAGTGCGGGCGGCCATGCTGGCGCGCATCAATGTCCATGCCAACGGCTATTCCGGCTGCCGCCCCGAGATCACCCAGACCTATGTGGACATGCTGAACAAGGGAGTGACGCCGGTGGTCTGCAACAAGGGCAGCGTCGGCGCCTGCGGCGACCTGGCGCCCATGAGCCAGATCGCCCTGCTGCTGATGGGCGAGGGCGAGGCCTTCTTTGAGGGCGAGCGCCTGAGCGGCGCCGCGGCCATGAAGAAAGCCGGCATCCCGGTGCCGGGGCTCAAGGCCCGCGACGGACTGGCGGCGATCAACGGCAGCAACCTGATCAACGGCATGGCCTGCCTGCAGATCTACGAGACCGAGCGATTGCTCAAGCAGGCCGAGATCGCCGCGGCCATGACCCTGGAGGCGCTGATGGCCAACATGAAACCCTATGACGCCCGGCTGCACAAGCTGCGCGGCTTCCAGGGCGCGGTCACTTCGGCCGAGAACATCAAGCGCGTCATCGAAGGCTCCGACCTGCTGGGCAAGGTCAAGGTCAAGGTGCAGGATGCCTACAGCATGCGCTCCACGCCGCAGGTGCTGGGCGCCGCCCGCGACCAGCTGCGCTGGACCCGCAGCCAGATCGAGATCGAGCTCAACGGCGTGGGCGACAACCCCATCTTCCTGGCCGACGACAAGGTGGTGCTCACCGGCGCCAACTTTCAAGGGTCGCCGATCTCGGTGCCGCTGGACATGATGGGCGCCTGCGTGACCATGGCCTGCGTCATCTCCGAGCGGCGGCTGAACCGCCTGCTCAACCCGGCGCTGAGCGTCGGCCTGCCCTCTTTCCTGACCAAGGGCGCCGGCATGTACTCGGGCCACATGCTGAGCCAGTACACGGCCGACATGATGATCGTCGAGCAGCGCATCCTCTCGATGCCGGCCTCGATCCAGTCGATCCCCGCCGCCGCCGACCAGGAGGACTTCGTCTCCATGGGCATGAACACGGCGCTCAAGACCCGGCAGATCATCGACAACGCCTACGGCGTGCTGGGCATCGAGTTCATCGCCGCCGCCCAGGCTCTCGATTTCCGCGACTACCAGCCCGGCAAGGGCACCCTGGCGGCCAAGGCGGCGGTGCGCAAGGTGGTCCGGCATCTCGACGAGGACCGGCCGCTCTACCCCGACCACAACGCCATGATGGAGACGGTCAGGAAGCGCGACATCCTGCACGCCGTCGAGGCCGAGATCGGCGAGCTGAAAACCTACTAGGAATCACGGCGATTAATTAAGGAAAAAAAGAACCGGCGCCTTCCAGCCATGAGGGAGGCGCGCGCCGAAGCGAGGGACCATGCCGTTGCAGAGCACGTTCGTCGAGATCGCCGCCATCCTGGCCCTGGCGGCCCTGCTCGGCGCCCTGGGGCAGAAACTGCGCCAGCCGCTGATCATCATGTTCATGGCGGCGGGGATCCTGGCCGGGCCGGCCGGGCTGGGGTTCATTGCCAGCCACGGCAGCATCGAGCTGCTGGCCCAGATCGGCATCGCCCTGCTGCTGTTCATCGTCGGCCTGAACCTCGATATCCACCTCATCCGCACCACCGGCCCCGTGGCCCTGGCCACCGGCCTGGGCCAGATCATCTTCACCAGCCTTTTCGGCTTCCTGATCGCCTTGGCCTTCGGCCTGAACACGCTCAGCGCCGTTTATGTCGCCGTGGCGCTGACGTTTTCCAGCACCATCATCGTCGTCAAGCTGCTGTCGGACAAGAACGAGCTCGACTCGCTGCACGGCCAGATCGCCATCGGCTTTCTCATCGTGCAGGACATCGCCGCCATCATCGCCCTGGTGGTGCTGACCACGTTGGGCGCCAGGACCTCGGCCGCCGCCTCGCCGCTGGCGTCGGTGCTGATCATCGCCGGCAAGTTCCTCGGCTTCCTGGGGCTGGTCGTCCTGCTGTCCTGGAAGGTCATCCCGCGCCTGACCCGTCGCCTGGCCGCCTCCCAGGAGATGCTGACGCTGTTTGCCGTCGCCTGGGCCGTCATCCTGGGCGCCGGCAGCGAGCTCCTGGGATTCAGCAAGGAGATCGGGGCCTTCCTGGCCGGCGTCTCCCTGGCATCGACCGAGTACCGCGAAGCCCTGGCTGCCCGCCTGGTGGGCTTGCGCGACTTTCTGCTGCTGTTCTTCTTTATTGACCTGGGCGCGCGCCTCGACCTCACGCTGATCGGCTCCCAGGCTTTGCCGGCGGTCGTATTCTCGCTCTTCGTCCTGGTCGGCAATCCCCTGATCGTCATGGCCATCATGGGGCGGATGGGCTACCGCCGGCGCACGGGCTTCCTGGCCGGCCTCACCGTGGCCCAGATCAGCGAGTTCTCCCTGATCGTGGCCGCCATGGGCCTGGGCCTGGGCCATATCGGCGGCCCCACCATGGGGCTGATCACCCTGGTGGGGGTGGTGACCATCTTCGTCTCCACCTACATGATCCTCTTTTCCGGGCCGCTCTACGCCGTGTTCTCCAGGTACCTGGCTGTCTTTGAGCGGCGCATCCCCCATCGCGAGTCGGAGAGCGATTCGCTGCGCGAGTCAGAGGCCTTCGATGTGATCCTGGTGGGGCTGGGGCGCTATGGCAGCGGCCTGGCCGAGAACCTGCTGCAGCGGGGACGGACGGTGCTGGGCATTGACTTCGATCCCGAGACACTGCACAAGTGGCGCCAGCGCGGCATGTCGGTCCTTTTCGGCGACATGACCGACCCTGAGATCTGCGGCCAGCTCCCCCTGGCCAAGGCTCGCTGGATCGTTGGCACCACCCGCGTGCGCGAACTGAACCTGCTCATGCTGCAAAAGCTGAGGAAATGCGGCTACCCGGGCCGGGTGGCGCTGACCGCGTCCAACCAGGAGGAGGCCGGCGAATTCGATCAGGCCGGGGCGGATATCGTCTTCCGCCCCTATGCCGACGCCGCCGAGCAGGCGGTCGACGACCTGAGCGACGCCATGGACATGCTGCCGGAGCAGATCGACTGGCCGGTCTCGTTCCGCGAAGTGCGCATCCCTGCAGGGGCCGCCGCCGCCGGCCGCGTCGTGCGCGATATCCTGCTGCGCGACCACACCGGGGTCTCCATTTTGGCAGTGAGCCGCTCCGGGCGGACCCATTACGACCCCGGCCCCGGCTTCCAGGTGTTTCCCGGCGACCGCCTGGTCGTCGTCGGCACCGCCGAGCAGCTGCAACGGGCCGAGACATTCCTGACCCTGCCGCCCGAGGAGGAGGCGGCGGGGGCCAGCGAGCGCTTCGTCATCGCCGAGCTCGACGTATTCCCCGGCGAGCAAGTGGCGGAGCGGACGCTGGCCGAGCTCAGCTTCCGCCAGAACTACGGGGTGACGGTGATCGGCATCCGGCGCGGCGATCGGCGCATCCTGACGCCGGGGCCCGACGAGCGGCTGGTCGCCGGCGACCGGCTGGTGGTCATCGGCAGCGCCGGCGCCGTCGCCAACCTCTGCCGCGGCAAGCTGAACGAGGAACTGCGCCCCCACGGCGATTTCTGCGCCATCCGCCGTGGCGGCGAAGGCGAGGAGGAGGCATGACCCGGATCGACTTCAAAAAAGATCTCGCCCGCCTGTACCGCCCCTCGGCCCGCGAGGCGGCGCTGGTCGAGGTGCCGGCCATGAATTTCCTTATGGTCGACGGCGCCGGGGACCCCAACCGCGAGCGCTCCTACCGGGAGGCGGTCGAGGCGCTGTTCTCCGTTTCGTACGCCATCAAGTTCAAGGTAAAGAAGACCCTGGCGATCGACTACGGCGTGCTGCCGCTGGAGGGGCTGTGGTGGGCCGACGATATGTCCGCGTTCACTGCCGGCGACAAATCGCTCTGGAAATGGACGATGATGATCATGCAGCCCGAGTTCGTCGGTGCCGCCATGGTCCGCGACACCGTCGCCGAAGTCGGAAAGAAGAAGGACCTCCCCGCCCTCGGCCTCTTGCGCTTCGAGAAATTTGCCGAGGGGAAAAGTGCCCAAATCCTCCACGTCGGCCCCTTCTCCGCGGAAGGGCCGACGATCGCCAAGGTCCATGCCTTCATTGCTTCTCTCGGCGGCAAGCGGTCGGGAAAACACCACGAGATCTACCTCACCGACATCCGCAAGGCCGACCCGGCCAAGTGGAGGACCGTCATCCGCCAGCCGCTGCGGTGACAATAGCGAATAATGCTAGTTTTTTTCTTTAAAACTAATAATTTTTATACTTTATAATTTTTTTATTAAAAAAAGTAAAATGTACAAATATTTTTTAACTGGAAAGAATATTTTCCCAAAACATTCTAATTTTTGGATCGAAGTTTTCATCCGTCGCGCTAAGTCCTGCCATTATTTCATCAGAGGGAATTGCTAGCCGATATAAGAATCCGCGAGGACCTTTTCGGTCTAAATGTTTTGTTTCAATTAATTTAGATTTTTCAAGTGCCCCCCATATTTTTTTCCAGTTTTGATCTTTATATATAGCATGAAGTTGTTGATCAGATTCATCTTCAGGATCAAAAAATAAAACTCTTTTTAATCGATTGGTTAAACGTTCGATTGTCTTTACTATTCTTTTTTGATCTGGTGTTAGAGGAATAGTTTTTTCAGAATCTGGAACATTCGCCCCCATTTGAATTAGTAATCTTGTCAATTCAGCTGGATCATAAATTGAATCTCCATTCACAATCATTGAAATAATTTCTTTCCCAGGTCTTAAAAAGGCATTTGAAAATATTGTTGAATCTGTGTTAATAATTATTTTATCAAAACAGCAGTCCCTAATGATTGGGTTAACAAGCTTTGCGCCAATCATATTAACTTCATTAAAGTAACAGTCGAATAAGACTGGATCGTTTAATGTTAGGTTTGCAAAATTTACATGATTACACTCTAAATGAGACAGTTCTAATCTATCAGGAAGATCTTTTCGATTTTTTAAAAGTGCAGAGGCAATAACTCCAGCATTCTGCCTAGCTAATCCCCCTTTTGGTGACAGTTTAATCTGAGAACATAAGTTTGAAATTCTTTTCGAAATAACTTCAGGAGAAGTCCCTAGACTTTCTGTCGATAATTGTTCTATTAATGCCTCACCCAATGCCGATCTGGACAAGAAGCTATTTAAAATACCCGATTTCTCATCTAACAATCTAAGTAAAGCATCGAGCAAAAAATATTCGTAATATACATCATGCTCAAATTTTCTTTTTTTTAATGGATTTTCTCTGTCGGCGCATAAAAAGGCGTGAAAAGGAATTCGTCCAGCAAAAATATTTCTATGCTCAGGAGATAATGCAAATTGATCTGCGGTTAAATCGGCAATTGTTGCAATTGTTTCTAAATCAACACTTCTGGTTTCTTGCCACCACATTTCAGTGCTTAATTCTCGTAAGAACCATTTATGTCCATCGCTATTTAATACTATTTGACCAGGTCGATCTTTTAATTTTGTTACTTCTCGATTTAATAAATGAAAAACTAATTGGCTAAGGAAATCTTCGTTTTGATAAGGAATAAAATTATCCTCATTGAAGAAGTTAATAAATTGTGACACAAAGAAAGCTTTAGACAATAATTCTTTATTTCTTTGGTCCGCACTTTGAAATGCCTTTAATAAAACTTTTCTAACTTTTGCTTTGTCTGCTTCTTTACTGAATTTTTTTGAAACGAACTCATCTAGTTCCCGCTCTCCCCATAAATCTAGTTCAACTGTCTCGAGATTATAGTTAAGTGAATCGCCCTTACTAAATTTTTCAGCAATAATATTAAATTTTTGATCATCATAGAAAGTTGATCTTCCTGTTGCAAGGATTGTTCCCTGACGTTCGAGTTCTGATAAAAAAGCAGAAAGTGAACCAAAAGCTTCGGCGAATCCTCCGGATCCAATAAGCTCATCAAAGCCGTCAATTATTGGAACAAGCAGGCGATTCCTAACTAGTGCTGGGATTGAATCGTATCTTATTGATGTGACGCCGAGGCTTTGAATTTCAAAAGCAAGTGCTTCGTGAAGCCTTGTGAGTGCTCGTCCTTGTGCATCAACATAAAAAAAAAGAAAATGAGAATCTTGGTCAGTGTTGAAATATTTTTGGGCCTGATCCCTTGTTAGCATTCTCATCGCTGCGGTTTTACCCGCTCCAGCAGGAGCTCTAAGAAAAATAAGCTTTGTTGCTTCGAGAATTTTAGAATCTACAACAAACGGTTCGGCGCAAAGATTACGAATAATATAATCTATGTTTTGACTCTCAGCTTCATCTATATTTTTCACTCTAGCATTTGCTGAAACATAATTTTCTACTTGAGGAAGTGTAGCCAGGATTCGCTGTGCAAGCATATCTAGGTCGGCCATGTATTGGCTTGCAAGAAAACCTTTGTATTGGATTTTCTGATCCTTAAATTCAACGATTAGATTACTCTGGGCTGTTAGTCTAAATTTGGCAGAAAATTCTTCTCGACCTTTTGTCCAATTAATATCCATGGTGTTCTTATGAATTATTGACGTGATTTTACTTCCGGGATTTGAAAAAGATTTCAAGTCAATTATGATATTGTTTTCTATCTCGTCAATTGATGATGCAAATGGCCACATATTCCCTCCTAATAAAAATCTGGCAATTCGGTAGAAATGTCTATTGAGTAAGATTTTAGAGTATTATCATATAAGGAAACAAGTCTTCTTCTTAAAATAGTGAGATTCCCGCCATAGCTTGAAGCAGAAATCAATGCTGGCATAAAGTCATCATCATCAGACACTAATAAAATTCTATCCTCAGACGATTGCTGAGCTAAATAAATCAGATCGCATGCTATCGAAATATCGACTGTCTTTTGCTCCCTTACAGAAAAAACTTCATTTGATTTTACAAGACAGCTGGAATTAGGACATCCATTCTTAATCCAATATTTCACATTATTCAATGAGCAATTTGCGTGATCTATGCAATTATTCGGATATTCAATATGGAGATTAGGTCGAAGATTCCGAACCCTTACTGTGTTTACAAAAGGATTTTCAGGACTAATAAGAATCGAATCGGCTATTTTGTAATTTATTCTAAATCCAGATATTCGACGAGGTTCATTCCTAAGGATTGATGAAAGCATTATGAAATTATCAGTCATGCGATTGGTTTGAGCATCGTGCCATCCACTATAAAACCTAACATTAATTTCAAAAGGCTTGTAGTTATTTAACCTGATTACTTTTAATATTTCGCCTATAATTAGTTTTGTTAATTGGATTAAATCAGGTGGACGTATTGATCTTCCAATTTTTGAAATTTGAGAAGCATTGTCAAAGTCAATCAATGCATGAATTATCATTGGTAATTGTATATGTTTTACTGTATTGAATTCAATAAAAAATATGCAAAAAACCGTTTTAAAATTAATCAACATGGGGAAACAATCTGTCCAAACAATATTGTTTGAAAATTAATTCTAAAAAAAATTAATTGCATTATTAGCCGTGCCGTACTTGGTTTTATTTTTCAGGAGCGCGAAGCCGGAATAAAGACAGTTTCATTCGATTTATCTGATATAGTGTAACCTTTTATTCCAGGGATTCGTTTGCTACAATGGTGCTCCTTGAATGCCAGACTGTAAACTAATGGAGAAATGAGAATGCGAACCAAGCTTTGTTTTCTTTTGATCTTTGCCTTGGCTGGGGCCTTCATTGCTCAGTCCAAGCCAATAGGGGATGACGCCGCTCTGCAACCGCGCACATATGTCATTCGCGAGATAGACGGTCAAAAGCTGAACGCCTTGGTATTTTCACCTCCGGGTGAAGCTTCGGCGAAGCCCATGGCCGCTGTTCTTTGCTTTCACGGCGGCGGCTGGGTGGCGGGCAGTGCCGAATGGACGGCTAAGGAGGCCAGGCGCTTCGCCGCCCTGGGCATGACGGCGGTTTCGATCGACTATCGCCTTTCCGCAGGCAAGAATACGCCCATCGAAGCGCTGGATGACGTTCGCGCCGCGTTTCGCTGGATCCGAGAGCATGCGGCGGAATTCAACATCGATCCCAAGCGCGTGGCCGGATATGGAGTTTCGGCCGGCGGCCACCTGGTTGCCGCCGCCGCGACCGTCGATCTTACCGGCGACGGGAGTACCGGCACGAGCTCCAAGCCCGACCTGCTCCTGTTGTGGTCCCCGGCATTGGACGTCGCTGCCGATGGCTGGTTCGTGAAGCTGCTCCAGGGCCGGGCAAGCGCCGCGGATTATTCGCCGCTGGAGCACGCCGGGGCCTCTACACCTCCGACCTGCATCGTCAACGGGGATCAGGACACCCTGACCCCGCTGGCCAGGGCGGAGCGGTTCCGCGATCGCGTGATCCGGGCGGGCGGTGTCTGCGAGCTGCACGCCTATCCGGGCGTGGGGCACCTTTTGACCCGCAATCTGGGAAATCAGGAGGATCATTTCGACCCGGATCCAAAATTCAAGGCCGACGGTATTTATCAGATGGAGCGTTTTCTGGTTGATCACGGCTATCTTTCCAAAAAGTGAACCGGGAAATCCCGCCCGCGCGATCCTTTAATAAGCTTGTTGAACCGGGTATAATGGCGGCGGAGGTTGCCCATGCTGACACTGGCTCCTGAAGAACTGGTCGCCCTGGCCCGTTCGGTTTTCCCGCGCTTCGAGACGGACAAGGCCCTGGCCATCCTGGTCGATGTCCCGCGCGAGGCGGAACGCGACAATCCCGACTGGCGCGAGCGCCGGCGCCTGGCCCACGAATGGCATGCCCTGCTGGCTGCCAGGAAAGCGGAGATCCCGCTGGCTGAGGTGAAGCTGGTCGCCTATGCCGACGTCGGCTCGAACAACGCCGATCTTCCGGCAGACGGGTTCCTGATCGCCGGAGCGATGCCCGAAACGGCCGCCGAGCTGGAACGTGCCGGCCGCCGGGTGAGCTTCGAACAGGTATTTGCCGGGACCCAGCTCTTTTTGGCGCCGACCGAGTTCTCGACCACCGCGCCGCTGAAAGTCGCGGCCAGGCGCCACGGCTTCCGGGCGGCGACCATGCCCGGTTTCGCCTCTTCCATGATCCCGGCCCTGCGCATCGACTACGGCGAGGTGGCGCGCAGGGTGGAGGCTCTGCAGGCCAGGCTCAGCCGGGCCGACCATGCCCTTGTTTCTTTCCAGGTCGACGGCCGTGACGAATACGGCGTTCACTTCGATCTGCGCCACCGCTCGGCCCATGCCAGCTCGGGACGGTTCCCCGATGCCGGCACCGCCGGCAACCTGCCCAGCGGCGAGGCCTATATCGTCCCCTACGAGGGCGAGAAGGGGGAAGCGAGCCAAACCGCCGGCACCCTGCCCGTCGAAATCCAGGGCGAGGTCGTGTGGTTCACCATCCAGGCCAACCGCGCCGTGGAGGTAACGGGCAGCGGACCGCAGGCCCAGGCCGAGCGCGCCCATCTGGCAGACGAGCCGGCCTACGGCAACATGGCCGAGCTGGGTTTCGGCGTGCTGGCCGATTTCGGCCTGGAACCGATCGGCGAGATCCTGCTTGACGAAAAGCTGGGATTGCACGTCGCCTTCGGGCGCAGCGAGCATTTCGGCGGCATCGTCGGCCCCGGGGATTTTTCCACGCCGGCGGCGGTGATCCACCTCGACCGCATCTACATTCCCCAGGTGATGCCGCGCGTGGCCGTGCGCGAGGTCGTGCTGGGCCATGCCGACGGCCGCCGCGAGACCGTCATGGCCAACGGCGCCTACACGATCTTCTGACATGATTCGTGATTGGCAGAATCCGCACTACGATTATTATCGCCAGCGGCAAAAACGGCTGATCGTGGTGCTGGCCGCTTTTCTGCTGGTCGCGGGGGCGGTGGCCGCCATGCTGCTGCGCCGCGGCCCGGCAACGGCGGGCGTGAACGGACCGGGTGCCGTTGACCGGCGACCGTTGCCCCCGGCATCCGTTCCTCGGCAGGTCGCGCCGGCGGAGACGGCTGCGGCAGGACCCGCCGCTGATCCCGTCCAGGACGCCCCGTCCCTGAGCCGGCCCGGGCCGGCGGTCAGCGGACCGCGGCCGGCGGCGGCCGGCGGCGAAACGTTCACTGATCGCAAGGCGCTGGCCTTTTCACTTTACCGGCAGAACGACCTGGCGGGGGCGCAGGAACAGGCGCAAGCGGCGCTGGCGCTGAGACGCGACGAGGAACTGATCGAGCTGCTGCTGACGCTGCAGCGCGAGATCCAGGTGCAGCGCAACTACGACAATGCGCGCACGTCTCATTTTACCGTGCTGTTCGACGGCTATGAACACGAGGAGATGAGGGTGGCGGTGCTGGACATCCTCAAGGATGCCTATGCCGGGGCAGGCAAGGCGTTGAACCATTTCCCGGGCGAGCCGATCACCGTCATCCTCTACACGGGGAAGGATTTCTCCGACATCACCCGCGCCCCGGACTGGGCCGGGGGCATGTTCGGCAAGGTGGACGGCAAGATCCGCCTGGCGGTCCAGGGTGCCGAAGGACAGGAGCGGATGCTGCGCCGGGTGGTGACCCACGAGTATGTCCACGCCCTGCTGCACTCGCTGGCTCCCGCTACCCCCCTCTGGCTGCACGAGGGGCTGGCCCAGTATCTCAGCGGCGACCGGGCGGTCAACGTTGCCCAGGTGATCCCGCTGCCCATGCTGGCCGGCGGGTTCCCGGGCGATGCCCGCGCCGCCTATGCCGCCTACATGGTGAGCCTGCAGGCGGTGAGCGACCTGGTGGAGGAGCGCGGCATGCCGCCCCTGCGCCGGCTGCTCGGCGAGCTGGGCGCAGGCAAGGGCATGGAGGAGGCCTTCACCGCCGCCTATGGAGAACCATTCAGCCGCTGGGCCAGGAAGTGGCGCCCCGTCGAGCGCGGGGAAGTGCCGGAGACGGGGCCCGGCCGGGAAGAGGATGATGGATAAAAAGGAGATCAAGAGGGAATACAAGCAAAGGGCTCCCGACATGGGGATCTTTCAGATCAGGAATCTTGAGAACGGCAAGATTTTTCTTGGCCGTGCCATGGATCTGAAAGGCAAGCTCAACAGCGAGAAGTTCCAGCTGAAGAACAACATGCACATGAACAGGGATCTGCAACGGGATTTCAATGAATTGGGCGAGATCCAATTCGTTTTCGAGATCCTGGACCGGTTGCGGCCGAGAGGAAGCCCGGATCACGATCCCGGCCGGGAGCTCAAGGAACTGGAGGATCTGTGGCTGGAAAAGCTGCGGCCTTTCGCCGGGCGCGGCTATCACCGGCAAAAGAGCTGAGCCGAGGCGTCAGCTGCCCGGCAGCAGCAGCGATCGCAGCAGGGAGAAAGCCCGGTCGATATGGGCGTCTTCCAGAAGAATGATGAATTCGGTGTAGGTGGAGACGACTTCGGTCACGTTGATGTCCTCCCAGGCCAGCAGCTTGAGGACCAGGTAATAGATGCCGGGGACGGAAACGGTCTGCGGCGTGAGGCGCAGGATGATGGCCGAAAGCCCGTTGTAGCGGCACAGCAGTTTTTCTCCCTTGAAGATGCGGCTCAGCGCCCCATCGATGTCGGAGCTGACGATGAACGTCGTTTCGCTGGCGCCGCTGGAGAAGGTGATGAAGCGGTCGTTGTGCCCGCGGATCTCCTGCAGCAGCCGGATCTGCCGGGGGAGCAGCGTTTCCCTGTTTTGAAAGGTATACTCGCTCAGATGCGAGCGGACGGTGATGTCGCTGACGTACTTGGCCATCTCGCCGGGCCGCGCCCGGCGCTTTTTCAGTTTGTCGGAAATCCTCTTCAAGGCCATGACCAGGGCGGCGTCGCCGACGTCCTTGACCAGCCCGGACTCGATGCGCGGCCTAAGGACGCGGGCCAGCGCCGACAGGTTGATGATGCCGGAAGCGAGCCCCTCCTCCAGGAAAGGGGTGCGCGAGACGATCTTTGCCAAAGCGTCGCTGATGGTGACCATGTCTCCACCTCGACCGCGAAAGGGTCCGGGCCCCGATTCGCCGGGTGTTATATATTTAACACTTATTTAAAAAACAATCAATTTTATCAAAAAAATTGACGTCGGGTCCAGGCCGGATATAATCGGGGCGTCGATGCGGAATGGAGGTGCGGCATGACCATGAAAATTGAATGCCCGGTCTGCGGGGAAGTGCGGGACGTGCCGGTGAACGCCCCGGAGGGGACGCGGCGCTGGTGCCGGGGCTGCGGCGCCGTCCTGGAACTGGTGTCGCTTCAGCCGCTGCAGGTGGTGCCGGTGCGGCGCTGCGCCGAGGACTTCGGCGTATGATCCCGCCCGGCGCCGGCGCCCTGCCAGGGATCGGTATCCTGGATGCCACGCTGCGCGAGGGCGAGCAGGCGCCCGGGGTCTATTTCGAGCCGCACGTCAAGGCGGCGATCGCGTGCCTGCTGGATGAGATCGGCGTCGAGGTCATCGAGGCGGGCCATCCGTTCGCGGATGCCGAGATCGCCCGGGCGGTCAACGCCCTTTCATGCCGGGGATTCCGTGCCCGCATCGCCGCCCACGCGCGGGCGTGCCGCGAGGACGTCGAGGCGGCGCTGGCGAGCGGGGCCGGATTCCTGGGAATATTCCTGTGCGTTTCCCCCGAGCGGCTGCGCGAGCGCGGGCTGACGCCAACGGCTGCGATTGACCAGGTGACCGAAGCGGTCGCCCTGGCCAAGGAGCGGAATCCCGGGCTCATCGTGCGCTTTACTCCCGAGGATGCGGTCCGTTCGCCCATGGCGGATGTGGCGGCGGCCGCCGCCGCGGCGGTGGCCGCCGGCGCCGGCATCATCAGCGTCGCCGACACGACCGGTTGCATGATTCCCGGCGGCCCGCGCAGCCTGTACGACTGGTTGAGCCGTTTTCGCGACGAACTGCAGCGCCGGAATGCCCGGCCGCGTTTCGCCGTCCATTGCCACAATGACCGCGGCCTGGCCCTGGCCAATGCCCTGGACGGCCTGCGCGCCGGCGCTTCGCTCGTCGACGTCTCGGTGCTCGGCCTGGGCGAGCGGGCCGGCATCGTCGACCTGGCCGCGCTGCTGGCCGTCCTGGCACAGGATTTTCCCGGCTGCGGCCGCTGGCGCCTGGATAAAGTGGCCGAACTGTACCGGCTGGTCAGCCGCTTTTCCGGCGTGCCGATCCCGGTCCATTTTCCGGTCATGGGCCGCAACGCTTTCCGCCATTGTGCCGGAGTTCACAGCCAGGCGGCGCTTCGTGACCCGCACCATTACCAGAGCCTTGATCCGGAGCCGTTCGGCCTGGGCCCGGAATTCAGCCTGGACCACATGTCGGGCCGCGCCGCCCTGCGCCACGCCCTGGAGAATGTCGCCGCCGGCGACCTGGACCGTGACCTTTTTTCGGCGGTGCTGCGGCGGGTAAAGGAGATCGGCAAGAAAGGACGTACCGTGGGCAGCGATGAATTGGGCTGGATCGTCGCCTGGGAGAAAGCGCAGGCTCAGGGACGGCCGGCCCTGCTGACGAAAAGCGCTTAGGAGCAAGCCGGGCCGACTTGCAAATTTCCCGTCACCGTGCTAAGAAAACAGGTCCGGCCCGGTGGCAAGCTGGGCTCTTGCGGACAGCGGAGGCTGACATGGAATGGGAATGGGCCAGGGGAACAAGCCCGATCCTGCTGGCGCTGGCGGCGACCCTGTTCACCTGGGGGCTCACGGCGCTGGGCGCCGCCATGGTCTTCCTTTTCAGGGAGCTGAACCGGCGGCTGCTCAATACCATGCTGGGCTTCGCCGCCGGCGTGATGATCGCCGCCAGCTACTGGTCGCTGCTGGCGCCGGCCATCGAGATGGCGCGGGAGGGGGGCGGCCTGCCCTGGCTGCCGGCGGTGATCGGTTTTCTGGCCGGGGGCGCCTTCCTGCTGCTCGTCGACCATATCCTGCCCCACCTGCACCTGGGGCTGGAGATGAAGAGCGCCGAGGGGATCAAGACCTCCTGGCAGCGCAGCACCCTGCTGGTCCTGGCCATCACCCTGCACAACATTCCCGAGGGACTGGCCGTCGGCGTCGCCTTCGGCACGCTGGCCGACCACTGGACGCCGGCCGCCCTGGGCAGCGCCCTGGCGCTGGCCTTCGGCATCGGCCTGCAGAACTTTCCCGAAGGCGCGGCGGTTTCGGTGCCGCTGCGCCGCGAGGGTTTTTCCCGCTGGAAGGCCTTCGGTTACGGGCAACTGTCGGGGATGGTCGAGCCCCTCGCCGGTGTCGCCGGCGCGGCGCTGGTGGTGCTGGCCAAGCCGCTGCTTCCCTACGCCCTCTCCTTCGCCGCCGGGGCCATGATCTTCGTGGTGGTGGAGGAACTCATCCCCGAGGCGCAGCGCGGAGACGAGACCGACCTCTCCACGATCGGCGCCATGCTCGGCTTCGCCGTCATGATGCTTCTGGACGTAGCGCTGGGATAGTTCGCGGACTCACCAAGGAAAAAGCAAAAGGGAGCGGGCCCTTTCAGGGCACCTTTTCGATTTTTGCCTTTTGCTTCCATTCCATTTCATCCGGATCATCAAGGCGGACATTTTCCGCAGTAGGAGCGAAACAGGGATGTGCTGAGATAACGTTCGCCGCGGTCGGGAAGGATGGTCACCACGGACCGGCCCGGAAAATCACGGACGATCCTCCATGATCCGGCCAGCGCGGCGCCGCTGGAAATTCCCGAGAAGATGCCGGCTTTCACCGCCAGCAGCCGGGTGGCCATGAACGCTTCCTCATCGTCAACGCGGACGATGCCATCCAGCAGGGTGCGATCGAAAATCCCGGGCACTTCCGACTCGGTCATGTTTTTCAATCCCTGGATCTTGTGGCCAATCCCCGGCTCGACAGCGAAGATCTTGATCCCCGGCCTGACTTCCCGCAGGTATCGGCCGATGCCCATCAGCGTCCCGCCCGTCCCGATGCCGGCCACGACAATGTCCACGTGTCCCGCGGTCTGCTGGTAGATCTCGGGGCCGGTGGTTTCGAAGTGCGAGCGAGCGTTCGCGGCGTTGTTGAACTGGTCGGGCATGAAATGATCCTGCGGCCGGGAAGCCATCAGGCTGCGGGCGCGGTCGATGGCGCCGTCGGTGCCCCTGGCCGCCGGTGACAATTCAAGTTCGGCGCCGAAGGCGGCGATCATGGAGCGGCGCTCGTTGGATGCGCAGGCGGGCATGATGATGTGCAGGCGGTAGCCCAGGGCGGCGCCGATCATGGCCAGGGCGATGCCGGTGTTGCCTGAGGTCGCCTCCACGATGGTCATGCCCGGGCGCAGCGCACCGCTGCGCTCGGCCTCGCGGATCATGCGCAGGGCCGGGCGGTCCTTGATGGAGCCCCCGGGATTGCTCCCCTCGACCTTGGCCAGCACCCGGGAGCACGGCGGCAATGGCCGCAGGCCGCTGACGTCGACCAAGGGGGTATTGCCTATGGTGGACAGGATGTTGCTCATTCTCTCTCCTTATGAACGGTGAAATCTCGGGAAAATGATGAAGGTGGGGGGGAGTTCTAGCGGGCGGCGGGCAGCCCGCAACAGGAACAGCGCAGACCGCGCCCCGGTCGGGGCGGGAGAGCCGGGCTGGAGCTGAACCGTTGCGTCATGGCCCGATCATATCACGGATGGAGTTCCCCGGCAAGGTATGGGATCAGCCGTTCGGACGGCCGGCCAGGAACTTGTCGCGGCACTCCGGCGAACAGAAAAAGAGGGTCTCCCGGTCCCGCTTCATGGTGACCGCCTGGCTGACCGGTACCCAGGTGCCGCAAACCGGGTCCTGGCGCATCTCTTCGATCGGTCCCCCGGAGCGGCCGAAAG
Source organism: uncultured Clostridia bacterium (assembly GCA_964562095.1). Classification (GTDB taxonomy): domain Bacteria; phylum Acidobacteriota; class Aminicenantia; order UBA2199; family UBA2199; genus UBA2199. The sequence continues at coordinate 23,534 of CAZLSH010000025.1, forward strand.
GTCCGGCCGTGGAGGGGGGCGGCGGGCCGCCGCCTCGTGGTTTGGGCGTTCCCTGGCGCAGCCACCGGTACAGGATATAAATGATCGCCGCCAGCAGGATGAACTGGAACATCAGAGCAGTTGCATTCCGGGCTTTTCAGCGGCGGCGGCCAGCTGGCCACTCTCGATCAGGTCGCTGATCTGACGGATGGGGATGTCCATGCGCGTATCCTCGTTGAGGAACGGCACCTGCTTGCGGATAAGGGCCTTGACGCTTTCCAGGGGCGGAGAGCTTTTGAGCTCATAGAAGTCGAGGGCCTGGGCGGCGGCCATCAGCTCGACGGCCAGGATGAGCCGCAGGTTGGCGATGATCTCGCGCGCCTTGCGGGCGCCGATGGTGCCCATGCTGACGTGGTCCTCCTGGTTGGCCGAAGTGGGGATGTTGTCCACCGCGGCCGGGTGGGCCAGCGACTTGTTCTCCGAGGCCAGCGCCGTGGCCGTGACGTGGGCGATCATGAAGCCGGAGTTGAGGCCGTTGTCGGCGACCAGGAAATTGGGCAGCCCCATGTTGGAAGCGGGATTGATCAGGCGGTCGATGCGCCGCTCGGAAATATTGCCCAGCTCGGTCATGGCGATGGCCAGGAAATCCATGGCGAAGGCCACCGGCTCGCCGTGAAAGTTGCCGCCCGACAGGATGATCTTCTTGTCCGGGAAGATCAGCGGGTTCTCGGTGGCCGAGTTCGTCTCGATCTCCAGGACGCGGCGCACGTGCTGCAGGGTGTCGCGAACGGCCCCGTGCACCTGGGGGATGCAACGGATGGAATAGGCGTCCTGAACTTTCTTTTTCCCCTGGTGCGAGATCCACAACGGCGAATCCTTGATCAGGCGCATGATGTTGCGGGCGCACGCCATCTGCCCCGGGTGGCGGCGAACCTCCTGGATCTCCTCGTAAAAGGGCGTCGGGCTTCCCAACTGGGCTTCGAAGGTCATGGCGCCCGCGATATCGGCCGCCTTGGCCAGGTTCTCCGCTTCGAGCAGGTTGAAAATGCCGATGGCGGTCATGACCTGGGTGCCGTTGATCAAGGCCAGCCCCTCCTTTTCCAGCAGCTCCAGGGGCCGCAATCCGGCCTTTTTGAGGGCCGGGGCCGCGCTCATCTCCAGTCCCTGGTAAAGGACTTCCCCCTCTCCGATCAGGACCATGGCCAGGTGCGAGAGGGGGGCCAGGTCGCCGGAGGCGCCCACCGAGCCCTTGGAAGGGATCAGCGGCACGATGCCCTTGTTCAGCAGGTCGAGGAGCAGCTGGACCACCTCCAGGCGCACGCCGCTGTAGCCCTTGGCCAGGACGTTGGCCCGCAGCAGGATGACGCCGCGCGCGATGTCGGCCGGCAGCCAGGGACCGACGCCGGCGGTGTGGCTGTGGATCAGGTTGCGCTGCAGGCGCTTGAGATCCTTTTTTTCTATCCGCCGCTGGGCCAGGGCGCCGAAGCCGGTGTTGATGCCGTAATGGGGCTTGTCGCAGTGGAGGAATTCCTCGAGAACGCGCCGGCAATGGCGGATCTTTTCCGCGGCCGGCGCCGAGAGCTCGACCCGCTTGCCCAGGCGGGCGACGCGGTCGAACTCCTCCAGAGTGAGGCGATCGCCGTCAATGAAGATGGCCATGGTTCAGCTGCGGCTCGGGCGGCCCATCGGCTCAGCCGATATTCTTGGTCGCGCCGAGCAGCTCCAGCGAGATGACGTGCTTCTGGATCTCGTTGGTACCCTCATAGATCTGCAGCAGTTTGGCGTCGCGCATCATCTTTTCCACCGGGTATTCCTTCATGTAGCCGTAACCGCCGAACAGCTGGACGGCGTCGACGGTGACTTTCATGGCCACGTCGGTGGCCATGACCTTGGCCATGGCCGACTCCTTGGAGGCTTTCAGCCCGTTGTCCAGCATCCAGGCCGAGCGGTAGACCATCAGCCGCGCCGCCTCGATTTCGGTGGCCATCTCGGCCAGCTTGAAGGCGTTGTGCTGGAAGGTAGCGACGGGACGGCCGAACTGCACCCGCGACTGGGTGTATTTCAGCGCTTCCTCGAACGCGGCGCGGGCCACGCCCACGCCGCCGGCGCCCACGGCGGGGCGGGCGTAATCGAGGGTCTTCATGGCGATGATGAAGCCCATGCCCTCGCGCTTCAGGACATTGGCGGCCGGCACCCTGACCTCGTCGAAGTAAAGCTCGGTGGTGTTGGAGGCGCGGTGGCCCATCTTGTTCTCGTGCTTGCCGACGGTGATGCCCGGAGTGTCCATGGGCACGATGAAGGCCGTGAGGCCGCGGGCGCCGCGCGACTTGTCGGTGGACGCGAAGATCACTCCCAGCTGCGCGACGCCGCCGTTGGTGATGAAGGTCTTGGAGCCGTTGAGAACGTAATGGTCGCCCGCCTTGACGGCGGTGGTCTGGATGGCGGAATTGTCCGAGCCGGCTTCCTTCTCGGTCAGGGCGAAGCAGGCGAAAGCCATCTTCTCGGTCAGCGGCGTGAGGAATTTTTTCTTCTGCTCCTCGCTGCCGAAGAGGACGATGGGGGTGGTGGCCAGGGTGTTGGCCATGATCGACGTGTACATGCCGGCGCAGCCCCAGGCGAGCTCCTCGCAGACGATGGTGTTGATCAGCGTCGAGAAACCGGCGCCGTTGTACTCGGCGGGAATGCCCGAGGTGAGGAATCCGGCCGCGAAGGCCTTCTGCATGATCTCGCGGGGGAATTCGTTCTTCTCGTCATATTCGTGGCTCCGGGGACGCATTTCCTTCTCGGCGAATTTGTGCGTTTCTTCCTTGAACGCCAAGTGTTCTTCGCTCAGTGAAAAATCCATTTGAGTCGCTCCTTGCCTTAGATTTTGATGGTCTTCATCTCGTTGAGCACTTCCATGGCGCTCTGGAAGCGCTGCTCGCGTTTTTTCTCCATGCATTTTTCGATGATATAACAGAGCTTTTCCGGGACGTCGTTGCGGAATTTCTTGATCGGCGGCAGCGGGTCGAAGAGATGCTGGTAGAAGATGTTCTCGCCCTTGAACGGGACGTGGCCGGTGGTGAGGTGGAACAGGGTGGCGCCCGAGGAATAGATGTCGGTGCGATGATCGACGGGGATGCCCTGGATCTGTTCCGGCGACATGTAATAGGGCGTGCCGGTGATGACGCCGCTTTCGCCCTTCTTCTGGTCGCCGAGGATCACGGCCAGGCCGAAGTCCATGATCTTGATCTCTTTCTGCTTGGTGATCA
>CAZLSH010000026.1:0-26411 GCA_964562095.1 uncultured Clostridia bacterium
CGACCTCGGTGAACTTCGAAGCCTCCACCTTGATGAATGGCGAGCGGGTCAGCTTGGCCAGGCGGCGGGCGATCTCGGTCTTGCCCACGCCGGTGGCGCCGATCATCAGGATGTTCTTGGGAATGATGTCGTCGGCGATTTCCGGCGGCAATTTCTGGCGGCGGTAGCGGTTGCGCAGGGCGATGCTCACCGCCTTCTTGGCGGTGTTCTGGCCGATGATGAAGCGGTCGAGCTCGCGGACGATCTGCCGCGGGGTCAGGTCATCGCCCATGACGGTGACGGCATCGCCCACGGTCAGAGCTCCTCGACGGTGAAGTTGGCGTTGGTATAGATGCAGAGAGCGGCGGCGATGGCCAGCGATTTCTCGACGATGGCCCGGGCGTCCAGCTGGGTTTCGCGGCTCAGGGCCAGGGCCGCGGCCTGGGCGAAAGGCCCGCCCGAGCCGATGGCCAGGACGTTCTCGTCGGGCTCGATGATGTCGCCGGTGCCCGAGAGCAGGTACATCTTCTCGTTGTTGGCGACGACGAGCATGGCCTCGAGATGGCGCAGGACCTTGTCGGTGCGCCAATCCTTGGAAAGCTCCACGGCGGCGCGGGAGATGTTGCCGTTGTACTCCTCCAGCTTGGCCTCGAAGCGCTGGAACAGGGAAAAGGCGTCCGAGGTGGAGCCGGCGAATCCGGCCACGACCGTGTCGTTGTAGAGGCGGCGGATCTTGCGGGCCGTGTGCTTCAGCACGGTGTTCTGCAGCGTCACCTGGCCGTCGGCGCCGATGACCAACCGGCCGCCATGGCGGACGCACAACACGGTGGTGCCGTGGATCTTCTCTTTCATGAAGCGATTCTAATTCTTTTCCCCTGCCAAGTCAACGAGGACGGCGGCCGGCTCCGGGGCAGGAGCGGGAGAGGACGAGGCGGAAAACGGAGTGGGGAGCCCGGCGCCAGCCAAAGTTTTGAAGTTTGGAACGGAATATTGAACAAACGAAGACCCCGCTCCGCGTTGGAAGTAGTACCTGGGGATGATTCCGGGGATTCAATCCTTCGGTCGTAAACCGAGCCATTCCGCCGTGCGTCATCCCTGCGGGGGGAGAAAGCCCGGAGTCGATTGGGAGAAATTCCGGATCGACTCAATCTTCAGCCGCCCCCGGGCTGAAGGAGGGCAAGATGATCAACAAGAGATGGGCGAGCGCGCGGCGGCGGCACGATGGCCGGGCGATGGCTTGCCGGCTGCTCGCGCTGATGGGAATCCTGGCCGGATCATTGTGCGCCGGGACCGTCGCCGCGGAAGCGGCGGCCATGGCGGAGGACCGGCTGCTGGCGCTGCGGCTGGACGGATCCTACGACCCGGAACGCGGATTCCTGGAAGCGACCGCGCGGCTCACCTTTGCCGGGCCGGCCGAGGAGCGGCGCCTGTGGCTGGCCGAGGGCATGCAGCTGAATTCGGTGCGCGTCGAGGACAAACCGTTGACCGATTTTTCCCATGAGGCCGGGGAGTTTCTGTTGCGCTGCCCGCGAGCGGGCGATCTCGAGCTCAGCTACAGCGGTTTCCTGGCCCAGTCATCCGATCCATTTGCCTTGGCCGGAAGCTCCCTGCGCACGCGCCGGCCTAAGGCTCCCGGCGCTGCGGGGCCGGTGGACGATTGCCGGTTCCTTTCTTATGTCAGGGATTTTTACCCGCACCCGCAGCTTGATTTTGCCGCGCTGCAGATGACCCTGCGCCTCCCTGAAGGCTGGAATTGCCTGGGCAGCGGCAATCGCAGCGGCGAATGCGCCGGGGCGGGCGACAACGGCTTCCGCTTCGCCAACCCCAGCGCCAAGGGCATGGCGCTCGTCTGCGGCCGCTTCCAGCCGATCGGGGTCATCAGCGGGCCGTTGACCGCGCGCCTGTACGGCTGGCCGGGGTTCGATCTCGGCAGTCATTTCAACACGGCGGAGATCGGACGCATCCTTTCTTTTTACCAGCAGCGCTTCGGTCCGCTCGGGATCCAAGAGCTGAATGTCCTCTTCCGCCGCGGTCAATGGCTCGGCGGAGTCAGCTACAGCGGTCTCGTCGTCATGAGCGTGGACGCGGGCAAGCCCCTGCGGATCACCGCGGTACGGCGCCAGCCGCGCCTGGAGTCGGCGCTGGCGATGAGCGATGCCGGCACCGATCTCCTCGCCCATGAGTTCGCCCACCAGTGGTGGGGCGGGATCATTTCCTGGAAAACGACGGCGGACAACTGGATCACCGAGGGATTGGCGACCTATTCCAGCATCATCTATATGAGGGATCTCCAGGGTGAAAAGGAGTACCGGCGGATCCGCGGTGATCTGAGGCGCTTCGTCAAGCGCTTCGCCGGCAAGGCGGCGCCGGCCGAAGGCGGCAAGCTGCGACTGCTGTTCAGGAATCCCGAAGTGTACCAGTCCCAGGTCTATGCCAAGCCGGCGCTGATGCTGGCTGAACTCGCCGATACAATCAGCGAAGCCGAGCTGCTGCGGCGCCTGCGCTCCATCCTGGAAACGCACCGCTATCGCAGCCTGGGCACGGATGAATTCCTGGACCTGCTGGCCGGCGGCGACCCTGGCCTGCGCACGCGGCTGGACGCCTGGATCCTCTCTCCTGATCTTCCCGATGAAATCAGGGGGAAGAAGGGACCGGGGTGACCGTCGTGCCCGCCGGGGCAATCAGAGAACTGAATCGTGGCATTTCAGCGGCAGACCCTTCTATGGCGGTTCATTCCGGCCACAGCGGGCGCGGCCGCTTCCTTCATGCCGGCAGGTACTTCAGGGAAATGGCTGGACGATCCCGGTTCAACCGTCGCTGCCTTCCCAGTCGCGGTAGAAGATCCGGCCGCCCGTGATCACGGGCCTGACCTTTTTTTCGCCTTCCAGCACTTCCAGGTAGCGGCGCAGTTCCTCCTCGTCTTTACCGGTCAGCGTCGTCAGGTCGTCGATGGTCAGCGGCCGGCGGCGGATGGTGTTCAGCAGGCTGTTCTCCAGGTTGGAATTGAAGGCCGGAATCTCCTCGCGGCGCCCGGCGCGCTTGATGATCTCCACGGATGCCCAGGGCCAGAGGCTGCGGATCCGCTCCAACTGGGCGAAACCGGCCGACTCGACGCCGGGACAGGCCGGCGGCCGGTCCAGGGTGTTCAGCTGCACCTTGTCGGGGCGGATGCGTTGCAGGGCCGCGCCCAGGGCCGCGATATCGTTCTCGCCGTCGTTGACCCCCTTGAGGATGAAAACCTCCAGCCAGATCTTGCCGGCGTATTCCCTGCGGAACGCCTCCATGCCGGCGACGATGCGGTCCACGTCCAGTCCCGGGGCCGGCTGGTTGACGCGGGCGAAGCTGGCGGCCAGCGCCGCGTCGAGCGACGGCAGGACGACGTCGGCACCGAGCAGCTCGGAGCGCACGTCCTGGCGAAAGAGCAGCGTGCCGTTGGTCAGCACCGCCAGCGGCGTGCCGCTCATCTGGCGGATCTCGGCAATGAGGGCGCCCAGGTCGGAATTCAGGGTCGGTTCGCCCGAGCCGGAGAAGGTGATATGGTCGAGGCGCGGGATGGCCGGCAGCACTTCGGCGAGCTCCCGCAACAGCAGCTGCGGCGCGAAGAAGCTGCGGCGCTCGGCGGTCAGCTCGGTCGTGCGCCCGCATTCGCAGTACAGGCAATCGAGGCTGCAGGTCTTGTAGGGGATGATATCCACGCCCAGGGATATCCCCAGTCGCCGCGAGGGCACGGGGCCGAAGATATAACGGGTCTGCTGATTCTGATGGCTTCTTGTCATTGTGTTCTCTTCAGGTACGGGCGGGCCGCACCCTTTGCGGCGAAACCCGCCCCGACCCATATCCATTGATTCTCAAACCACATAAAACAATGCACATTTCAGGTAATCCGACTGGAACAACGGCAGCAGCACGGCGTGATCGTAGGGCTGGCCGCGCAGCTCGATGAGCTTGATGCGGCGGCCGGTGTCACGGGCCGCATCCTGGATAACCGCAATGAAATCGTCCTTGCCCAGGAAGTGGGAGCAGGAACAACTGACCAGGAAACCGCCGGGGCGGATCATTTTCAGAGCCCGCAGGTTGATCTCCTTGTAGCCGCGCAGCGCCTCCCGCAGCTTGGCGCGAGACTTGACGAAGGCCGGCGGGTCGAGGATGACGATGTCCCGCCGCAGACCGGCCTTGCTCATTTCCTTCAGGACCCTGATGGCGTCGTCCTGGACGAAGGAGAGGCCTTCGGCGGCGAAGCCGTTCAGGGCGGCGTTCTCGCGCGCCTGGGCCATGTAGTCGCCCGAGATCTCGACGAAATCGACCTGGCGGGCGCCGAAACAACGGGCATGCAGCCCCCAGGCGCCGGCATAGGAAAAGGCGTCCAGCACCTCGCGGCCCGCGGCGATGGGGGACAGCAGCAGATAGTTGTCGCGCTGGTCGAGGAAGAAGCCGGTCTTCTGGCTCTTGAGGAAATCGACGCGGAATTTCACGCCGTTGACTTCGATCACCTGGTCGGCGGACGCGCCCGGCGTGACCATGCGGTTGATGAGCGGCAGCCCCTCCTTTTCGCGCGCCGCCACCAGCGATTTTTCGATGATGACGGCGCCGGGCGCCAGCTCGGCAATGACGGCGAAAATGTCCTCCTTGAAATTCTCCATGCCGGCGGTGGTGATCTGGACGATGTAGGTGCCGTCGAAGCGGTCGATGACCAGGCCGGGCAGGAAGTCGGCCTCGCCGTAGGCCAGCCGGTAATAGGCGTTGTCGGGCCGCAGCGCCCGGCGCTGGCCATCGGCATCGGTGATGCGCCGGCGCAGGAACTCGCGGTCGATCACGTCGTCGGGGTCATAGCTGAGCACGCGGAAGGCGATGGTGGAGAGGGGATTGACGTAGCCGCTGGCGACATACATTCCCTCGGCCGAGTACAGCCGGCAGACCTCCCCGGGAACGAACCCCTTCAGCGAGCGGATCTCGTTGTCGTAGGCCCAGAATTCCCCGTCCAGGATGCGCTTCTCCTCGTGCGGTTTCAGAAAAAGCTTCTTCGTCTCGTCGGCCATGGGAGTATTATAAGGAATTCTGAAGAAATTCCCAAATGCTTCCCCATGACTGACTATTTGCCGACTCGGAAAAAAGAGCGGCTCAGTACGATTGACGTCTCCCCTGGAGCGGCCTCCGTGGAATCCTCGCTGTCAAAGCTGCTTGTTGACTTCCAGTCCGTCCGGGCTCTAGTTTTTTTTTAGAATTCGCACATCCCTGCAGATTTTGATCACACTGACGATCACGACGATGAACTCCAGGCGACCTAGAAACATGGCAACGGTTTCCGACCACAAGGCTGCATCCGGCATCCCGGCAGCGGTGACACCAACGGAAAGCCCAACGGTTCCAAGGGCGGAGGCGAATTCAAACAGGGAGTCGACGAGAGGGTAGCCGCAGGCGCACAAAATCAGCACTCCGAACAGATACGTCATGAGATACATGAGAATGAAAGTCAGCACTTGGCGGATTCGGGAATCATCCAAGAAGATCCGCCTGTTTCCTTCCCAAAGGGAACGCTCTAAAATCGCGGTACGGGGCATGACGGAGCGCTGGAAGTCCCAGCGGAGCGTTCTCCATAACAAATAGATGCGGTATTGCTTGATGCCACCGGCGGTGGAACAGGTTCCACCGCCAATCAGCATCAGAAGGATCAACAAAAATAAGCCAACGGAATTCCAGTTGCCATAACTCACGGTGGAAAAGCCCGTGGTGGTTATGGCCGTCATTGTCTCGAAAACAGCGACGCGAATTGATTTTCCGAGCTGTGGATAGAGCGCCCGGCTCGTCAGGAGGAACAGCGCCGCGGCCGACAAGGGAATGAGCACGGCCAATAGGCGCGCCTCGCCGTTTCGTATCACCATGCGCAGCTTGCCGCGCCACAACATCCAGGCGCTGACAAAGCTTAGATTGCCGAGAAACATGAGCGGCAGGGTCACGGCCTCAATGGCGGTTGAATTCCAGTGTCCGATACTCTCCACTCGCGTGGAGAATCCGCCTGTGGAGACAGCGGCAAATGAATGGTTGACCGCGTCAAAAAATGACATGCCCGCCATCCAGTACGCAAAAGTTCCGGCGAGGGCGTAGCCGGCATAGATGATCAGAACCCAGCGCGCCGACTGCTTCACTTGCGGTACGAGTTGGTCGCTTCGGCCCTCCGCGCTCGATATGCCGACGCCAACGGGACCGACGATGGCCGACATCATGATGATGGCCAACCCGGCGCCGCCCGCCAATTGGATGATGCTGCGCCAGATCAGAATCATCTTGCCGGCGCTGGTCACGTCCACGATCGAGAGCCCCGTGGTGGTCCAGCCGCTGACCGATTCAAATAAGGCCCGTGAATACGGCAGGCCCAAAACGGATATAAACGGCCATGCGGAAAAGAGGATGACGACGATCCAACTCAACAAAACTGTAATACCGCCCTCCTGAACAGTGAGCGTGATGCTGAGCGGGGAACGAAACGCCTTCCACAAGACAATTCCTAAGAGAAAAAGACTGGCCGCGGGCACAACGAAAGCCCAGGCATGAATGGCTTCCTCGGGATGCGAAATGAGAATTAAAAGTGGCGTCAACATCATGGCGCTCGACAGAAGTAGAATCATTCCGACTGCGGAAATGATCGTGGCATAACGCTGTTTGAGGTATTCTTTCTCTCGCAAGGCCCGGCCCCTCTAGAACTGTTCGCCGGTGAATGCTTTGAGCACCGGGCCATGATTTTCCGGAAGAGTAACAAGGACGACTCGGTCGCCTGCCAACAGGTCATTGGCTCCGCGAGGGACGATCGGATTGCTGTCGCGGATCACCACAGCCACCAAGGCATTTTCAGGCAGGTCGATATCCTTCAGAAGCTTGCCCACGACCGGGGAATCGGCATCGAGCACGATTTCCGTCACATTCACCCGGCCTTCCCCAACGGGCAACAAGTTGGTGATCTGTTCCAGGGAAGCCCGCTGCTCGATCAGACTGCCGACGATGCGGGTTATGGAAAAGCCCGAGACTCCCAGCTTTTCGAAAACCTCGGCATTGTCGGGATCATTGGCCAGAGCCACTGCTCTGGGAACGTTGAATTTGCGGGAGGCCAGTTGACAGATGACCAGATTGTCCTGATCGTTTGGAGTGATGGCGAGCACGGCGTCAGCGCCCATGGCGCCGGCATCCTCGAGAATGTCGGCATCGCTGCCATCTCCCCAAACCACCGTAGCGGTCAGTTGACGGGACAACTGGATGCATTCTTCCTGGTTGCGGTTGATGATGACGACCTGGTATCCCCGCGCTGAAAAATTCCGGCAGAGAAAATAGAGGGTCTTGCCGCTGCCGACGATGAGCACTTTCATGAATGTGCTCCTTCCCGTTCGCCAACGCCATGGGCAACGGCTTGAAGAAACATCTCCGCGGCCACAGAAGTCGGGCATATGGTGTCAATGCCCAGTTGCGCATAGACCTCCACTCTTTTGGGGTCGAAAACCCTGGCCAGAATATGCGGAACACTGAAAATCCTCTGCGCCACCTGCGCCACCATCAAATTGACGTTGTCCTCGTGGGTGGTGGCGATCAGAACATCCGCCTGGTTCACCTTGGCGTCTTTCAGCACGGCCATGTGCGTGGTATCCCCGTGAACGCGAAAGCCGCTGAAATCGGGCGACAGGTCATTGAAGGTGGACTCGTCCTTGTCGATCACCACCACTGAATTGCCGCTGCGACTGAGATGGTTGGCCAGATGCGATCCCAGTCGGCCGCAGCCCACGATCACGATATAGCGGTTATTCTTCATTCACGCCATCCTCGGTGCATTCGTCCGGCGAATCCGCGGTTTTCCTATCCGGACCGAGATCGATCCTGCCTTTTTTTTTCCAGGACGTGGTGCGCGCCAGGTTCGCCCGAGCCGGTTTGAAGGTTGGATCGATTTCCAGGGTTGCCCGGTAGAATTTTTGGGCCTCCACCCAATCATCTTTGATTTCATGCAATGCCCCGAGAAGGTTGTACGCCTCCGGCTGGGCCGGGTCCGCCGCTATGGCTTTCCGGGCTGCTTCGCGGGCGGCCGAGAAATTTCGATCCGAAATGTGCCTTTTGCTGATCTCGATCAGGGAGAAGTAATCCACGGCGTTTTCCTCATCCAGCGCCTCGCGCCGCAGCACTCGGGTGGCCAACTCGCGAATCTCATCGGGACTGAAAGGCTTTTGGATGAAGTCCGCCGCGCCGAGTTTCATGGCTTCCACGGCGGATTCGATCGTCCCGTGGGCGGTAATGATGATCACCCGGATTCTGGGCCGGTCGTCCTTGATCAGCCGAAGGACCTTCATCCCGTCCATTCCGGGCATCTTCAGATCCAGAAACACCAGGCCGAACGGAGTTTCGCGGAGCTTGCGCAGTGCTTCCTCGCCATTCACAGCCGTCTGGACTGGAATTTCCAGAGGTGCCAGTGACTGCGACAAGGTCAGACGGATGTTCTTCTCGTCGTCAACGATCAGGATCGGTTCCGGTTCCAAGTGTTCCTCCTATTGCGCCACCGGCAGGGTGAATGTGAAGGTGCTTCCCTGACCAACGGATGATTCCACCCAGATTGTGCCGCCGTGGGCGCGCACGATCTCCTTGCAGATGGCCAGTCCCAGCCCCGTTCCACCTGCTTCCTGTCCTTTCACCTGGACGAATTTCTGAAATAATTTGGATTGATACTCGGGAGGAATTCCCAACCCATCGTCATGCACGGAGAGATGGACGTGAGCCCCGATCCGGAGAGCCGCAAGACGGATATGGCCTCCCTGGCTCACATAGCGCAGAGCGTTGGAAATCAGATTGGACAATACCCATGTGACCTTGTTGGCATCGGCGCGAACCTTGAGCGACTCATGGGTGATCTCCGATTCAAGCGAAACCTGTTTCATCCCATATTTCCCAGATAGAAACTCAAAAAGTCGTTGCAAAACACGTTGAGAATGCCTATAATAAAGGATGAAACAGGCTTTTAAACGGGTGAAACCGAGCTATCTGTTGGGTGAGAGAAAAAACAGGGGTTTGCGGCTCCAATTTGATCCCACCGTGAAGCTGGAATTCCACGGCGCCAGGATTTCCAGCGACGCCGGCCTGTTGCTTTTCAGGGAACTGGACGAAGTTCTGGGACTGACTGGCCTGGCGGGATCCTTTCTTCAAGACTCCCGGGTTGGCGCCAATATCCGCCATACGATGACCGCCTTGCTGCGCCAGGCCGTATTCGGACGACTGGCGGGTTACGAAGACACCAACGATGCCGAGCGATTGCGCTTTGATCCGACGATGCGACACATCATAGGCGGCTGAGCCAGAAAGCACCTGGCGGCATCGACCAGCCAGATGAGCCGCTTTGAGACCGATGTTCTGTCCCGCGACGCGAATGTCCAGGCATTGGCCGATTTGAACGGGAAGTGGATCATGGCGGCCAACCGGCATTCCAGGGCCAAGGATTTGATATTGGACATGGACAGTTCGGAAAGCCCGACCCATGGCCGCCAGGAAGGCTCCGCCTGGAACGGCCATTTCGCATGCACCTGCTACCATCCGTTGTTTTGCTTCAACCAGCATGGGGATCTGGAGCGGGCCATGCTGAGAAGGGGCAACGTGCATAGTGCCGACGATTGGCGGTCGGTGCTCGAGCCTGTGGTGGCTCGCTATCGGCCAGCCATGATGAATCGGTATTTTCGGGGCGATGCGGCCTTTGCCCAACCCGAACTCTATGAGTATCTGGAAGCCGAGCGGTTCCACTATGCCATCCGCCTTCCTGGCAATGACATTGTGCACCGGGAGATCGCGCACCTGACCAAGCGGCCCGTGGGCCGCCCGTCTTTCAAACCCCAGGTGTTCTATCACAGCTTCATGTATCAGGCGAAAAGTTGGAACAGGTCCCGGCGTGTCGTAGCCAAGGTGGAGTGGCATCATGATGAGTTGTTCCCGCGCGTAGGCTTCATCGTGACCAACTTGAACCGGCGGGCAAAGAACGTAGTGCGGTTCTACAACAAGCGAGGCACGGCTGAGCAGTGGATCAAGGAAGGCAAGCTGGCGATCACCTGGACCAGGCTCTCATGTCACGGCTTCCGGGATAACGAAGTGCGGCTTCAGCTCTTCTCCCTGGCGTACAATGCCGGCAATTTTCTCCGCACGCTGGCGCTGCCCCGGAAAGTCAGCCAATGGACGTTGACTACCCTCCGGGAGAAGCTCATCAAGATCGGGGCGAAGGTCGTCCGGCATGCGAAGTACGTGACATTCCAGTTAGCCGAAGTGGCGATCCCGCAGAGCCTGTTCGCGATGATCCTGGACAAGATCGCCCAGCTGAGGCTGGCGCCTGAAACCGGCTAAGATGAATGATGGCTGAGAAACAAGGACGCTCGGCTTCTCAGGGAGAGGCTTGTCTTCACGTCGATAAAATAATGGGTTGTGGGGTTGAAATGCCGTATTCGGAGTTCATTGAACCACCAAAAATTGGATTGAGATCAGGATACTTGAAAAACACAATCCAATTTGAGAAAATCCAATCAGGAAAGGAGGAGTTGAATGGCTGCGAACGAGTCATATGGGAAATCTCGGATTAAACCTTTATTTTTTTGACTAAAGGCAAGGAGGAAAATATGAAGATATTTTACAAGTTGTTCGTGATAGTAATAGTTCTGGTGGTGCTGATGGTGCTGGCCCCGGCGTGCAAGAAAGCGGATGTGGATCCGGTGGAACCCAGCGTCGTTGAAATCACCAACATCGTTGGTGGAAATTCTGGCGGAGCTGCTGGTGTTGATGCGGACTGGAGGCTCGTGAATAATTCCAATGACTACGCCTATCTTAATCTGATGGGGGATTGGGGCGTTGGAAATGGATTTGAGACTGAAGGAGGTTCGGGTACGCCCGCTGCTCCTGGTATGAGCCAAGGTAAATCCGTGCGGAATCACTTTTATGACAAAGACGGCACGTACACGGCTACCATTAAGATGAAGGCAACCTTCAAGGACGGGAGCATCATTTACTCCAACTCCAAGACGGTAACCTTCATTGTCAAGAGACCATAGGGATGAGAATGGCGGAGGGAAAGGGATTGATGCGCAACTGCTGTTGTGCATTAAAGTACAAATTTGGATTTAATAAATAGAATTTCAACTGAAGGAACACTCGGTGTATATAAATTAATATATCAATGAGCATCTTGAATTTATTCAATCGTGCAATTTTGATAGAATATAAATAATCGGCACTTAAATGTAAAACGGGGAAAGCTGGCTTCATTTCCGTCTGGCTTCTGAAAACCGCTTCGACGTGGCCAAACAAGGTCGTGACCGAAACACTTTCGAACTCAAGTTCGATCCGGCCGGCCTCGATTTTTGAGAGATCCAGCAAATCATTGATAAGCGCTTTCATGCGGTGGACTTCCTCGTGAGCCGCTTGCAGGAGATCCCGGTCCTTTTCAGCCAGTCCAGCGGCGGCATGCTCCATGAGCAGGTCCACGCTCATGCCCAGGCTGGTCAATGGCGTGCGCAGCTCATGAGACGCGGCCATGACGAATTCACTCTTCAGCCGCTCCACTTCCTTCAGGCGAGTTACGTCCCTGAGCAGGAGAACGATGCCGGAAAGGTTGCGGTCCCGGCCCCGAATCGCCGTAACCGAAAAAAAGCAATGCATAGTATCTTCGCCGTCCGGGAGAACGATAATTCGTTGTTCGTCCGGGATATTCGGCTGTGCTCCCGTCTCGACGGTCTTGTGGATCAGATCGCAAACCTGCTGATCCGGCAGAATGTCCATGCACCGTAACGTGGAACTTTCAGTGAATTCCAGCTTCAGCATCCGGCGTGCGGCGGGGTTGATGCCGGCCACCTTGAGCTGGATGTCAAAAACCACCAAGCCATCCTCGATGCTCGAGAGAATCGCCTCGCCCTTGTTCTTTTCCGCGATGATTTGGTCGATGTTCATTTCGTGGTAGCGGCCAAGCTGAAGGGACATTTGATTGAACTCTCTGGCCAGATGCCCAAGCTCGTCGCCGGTTTTCAAGGGAACCTGGACGGAATAGTCGCCCGAGGAGATTCTCCGCGATGCCTCCATGAAGCGGCGTATCGGTTGGACAATCCGCTCGGCGAGAAACAAGCTGAACATCAAGGCCACGATCAGTGCCGACGCGGCCACGAGCGCCGTTGACCAGATCGCGCGCCTGGCCAAGGCGCCGGCCCCGAGGCTGGCGGCGTACATGGTCTCCTCATTGAGATTGCGCAAGCCGACACACGCCTCACGCACCTGGATGAAGGGGAGGTAGGCCTTGTCCTGATAATGGGCGGGCTCCAAGGCCGCATTGTTCGTTTCACGGAAGTCGGTCAGCGCGGAGAATTGTTTTCGATAAGCCGAGTAATTCGTCTCGATGGATTGGACAAGTTCCGTCTCTCCCTGAATCGTGATGTTGTCTTTCGCCCTGGCCAGCCATTCCAGGAAGACGGATTCGTTTTCCCGAAACTGCTCGATCCCTTTTTCCTTTTCACCCAGGAACAGGAGCAGCGTCCCGCTGTCTTGCCGCTCCAAGGCATCCACCATGTTCTCGGCGGCGAGAATGCTCCGATAGTTCTCGCTGAGGATGGCGTCGGTTGCCCTGCCCAGCGACACCAGGTTCGTTACCGCCCAAGCCACCACGAGCACCATGAGGGTGAACGCGACGCCATACCCGGTGAGTATCTTTTTCTTCAACGTCATTGGATTCAATCCTCCAATTGGCATCCTTTGTTACCCATGGTCAAGCATTGGGCGTGCCATTTATCAGGACCGCGATTTCCTTGGCTTATTTTTGCAGTTGGGATGACGGGCTTTGAAACTTGCAATATCCGGTAGAGAAATGTCTTGCGAATTGCAAGGTGAAAGGAAAGAAAACGGGGAATCAAATTCCGTAAATCTTTCTCCTGCGCCAGAGCGTTGCCTGGTCGATACCCAGAACATCCGCCGCTTCCTGGAGTGAGACGGTATTGGCAATGACTCTTCTGATGTGCAATTCTTCGATGGTAGCCAAGGGCACCTTGTCGCCAAGGGCAGGAGTATCGGAACTGGAAGCCGTTTTGTCGGGAAAATCGGATAAATCGATCCATTCGCCGCCGCCCAGGATGACAGCCCGCTCGATGGTGTTGCGGAGTTCACGAACATTTCCCGGCCAGTTCTGGTTCAGCAGGAATTTCTCGGCTCCGGAGGTAAAGCCAAGAATCGCCTTATGATTGGCGTGACAGAGATGCCTGAGAAAATCCCCGGCCAGAGGCAAGATGTCATCCGGTCGATCCCGAAGCGGGGGAATCGTCAGGCAAATTACGTTCAACCGATAGAACAGGTCTTCCCGAAATCGACCCTCGGCTACGCGCTCCTTGAGGTCGGCGTTCGTGGCGGCGATGATGCGGACATCCGCCTTGCGTACCTGCGATTCCCCCAGGCGCTCATATTCCTTGTCCTGGATGAACCGCAGCAATTTGGCCTGCACGGCAGGGGCCATATCGCCGATCTCATCCAGGAAAAGCGTGCCGCCTTCACATGCGGCGATGCGTCCCGGATTATCCCGAACCGCGCCGGTAAATGCCCCTTTGGCATGCCCGAATAATTCGCTCTCAAGAAGATCGGGAGGAACCGCCGGACAAGCCACAACGCCCATGGGTTTTGCCGCTCGCGAACTCCAGTGGTGGATCGCCCTGGCAAACACTGATTTTCCCGTTCCGCTTTCACCGCAAAGCAAGACGATCGCCTCCGAGGCCGCGGCCTTTTTCGCGGTTTCAATGAGCCGTTGCATGCCGACACTCAGGCTCTGAAGCCGATCCTCCGGATCCAGCCGCTGCATGTTCTCCTTGAGTACCGCGATCTCGGTTTCCAGCTCCCTGATCCTGCCGATCCTCCGGGTGATGAGCTTGACCTGATCCGGAGTGAAGGGTTTGGCGATATAGTCGGTGGCGCCGCGCTGGAGGGCCTCGACGGCGCTCTTGATGGAGGCATGCGCGGTAATGACGACGATCTTGATCCATGGAGAATCCACGAGCAAAATCGGGATCAAGTCCATGCCGTTCTCTTCACCCAGCTTGAGATCGACGAACGCCAGATCGAAGGAACGCCTGCGGGCTTCCTGTGCGGCGTCTGCCGGATGGCTCACGGCGATGATCCTGTGTCCATCGGCTTCCAGGCAGTATGAGAGCGTCTTGCGGATATTGGCTTCATCGTCCACGATCATGACATTCAAGCGAAAAGATCTCTCCGGGCCAGCCATGATCAATCAGGGACCACCGGCAAATTCATGGTGAATGCCCGATTCCTCCGCTGAATGCGTTTCTCTTCGTGCGGTTTCAGGAAAAGCTCTTTGTGCTCGATCGGCATGGCGATATTATAAGCGATTCCCGGCAATTTGCAAAAGGCGGGATGGTTCGGGCGACGGAATTGGGTGGTCTGGCTTCCTTTACTTGTCCCGGGGCGCGAGCGCGTCGAACAGCTCCCAGGCGGCTTCGCCGGAATCGGCCGCGAGAAGCTGCTTGAGAAGCTTCCTGTCCTTCATGAATTTCGCCAGACCGGCCAGGACCTTCAAATACTCGTTCAGCTTTTCCATCGGGGTGATCAGAATGAAGATGATCCGCACCGGCTGGCGATCCTCGGCGGAGAAACTGATGCCGGCGGACAGCCTGGCCATGGCCATGATGATCCGGTCGATCGATTTCACCCGGGCGTGGGGGATGGCCACGCCGTTCCCCAGCGAGGTGCCGCCGCGCGACTCGCGGCTGAAAATCTCTTCCAGCACCGATTCCTCATCCTGGAGCGCATGGTTTTCCTTCATGCGCCCGACGATCTTCCGGATGGCGTCGTCCTTTGAATCCGCCGGCAGGTCCAAAAAGATCAGTTTTCGGTCCATGTAATCGGCAAGTCTCATGTTGGCTGCACCTGTCTCGTTTGGATTGGCATCCTGTGCCGTTAGAAAACATTATAGCAGATTTTGTGGAAAATGCCAGATGAAAACAGACATCAGATGTCAGACGTTAGACGCTAGACGTTAGCAAGATACGAATATTGTCATTGAGAAGCAGGAAAGTCCAGGCCGCCCATGCGAAAGGCTACCTGGGTCTTGACTTGGTGCAACAATTAACGATTGACACATTTTCTTTCGGATGCTATAATTCCGGCCGGGTTCCTCAGTAGCTCAATCGGCAGAGCGGATGGCTGTTAACCATTAGGTTGGGGGTTCAAGTCCCTCCTGAGGAGCCATTTTCATCCCGCCCGAAGAAAGATATTCCCTGACGATCTCCCTGCCGATCCCTGCGGGCGATTTTCTCCTTTGAGATTCATCGCCGGCGGAAAAGGAGCGAGGCGATGAACGCCAGGGCGAACATAACGCTGCCGGTCAGGACGATCACCGCGCCGGTGGGCAGGTCGAGGAAATAGGAAAGGAAGATCCCGGCCAGGACGGTGAACTCGGCGATCAGCACCGTCCAGCAACTGAGCGCCCGGAAGGAGCGGCTGAGCAGGCGGGCGGTGGAGACGGGGATGATCAGGATGGCGCTGACCAGGACGATGCCCAGGACGCGGATGCCCAGCACCAGGGCGCAGGCCAGCATGACATACAGGAGAAGTTCGTAGCGGTCGGGATCGACGCCGGCCAGGGCGGCCATTTCGCGGTCGAGGGCCAGCAGCGTCAGCTTGCGGCGGCGGAAAAAAAGGAAGGCCAGAATCGCGGCGCCCAGGATGACGATCAGCACCAGGTCGGCGACGCGAATGGCCAGGATGTTGCCGAAAAGGTAGCCGATCAGCTCGGGCTGGTAGCCGCGGCGCAGGCTGATGAGCACGACGCCCAGCGCCATGCTGGTGGTGAACGTGATGCCGATGATGGAATCGATGGGCAGGCGGCTCCTTTTTTCCAGGAAGAAGATCGCCACGGCCAGCAGGGCGCTGAAGATCAGCGCCGTGTGCAGGGGATCGCGGTGCGTGAGCAGGCCGATGGCCGCCCCGGCCAGGGCGGCGTGGGCGATGCCGTCGCTGAAAAAAGCCATGCGGCGCAAGGTGACGAAAATGCCCAGCTGGGAGAGGAGCAGTCCAAGCACCAGCCCGGCCAGCAGCGCCCGCTGCATGAACGGCAACTGCAGCAGCTCAGCCATGGCCCCCCCCGCTGACGGGATTGGCCGCGTCCAGGCGCGGCGGTGCGGCCGCGTCGGCGCGCGGCGGTGCGGCCTGGTGATCGTGGGGCTGGAAACTGGAGTTCTCGCCGTACAGCTTCCTGAGCACCTCGGCGGTGAGCGTGCTGCGTGTCTCGCCGTGGGAGATCAGGTCGCGGTTCAAACAGATGATGCGGTCGCTGAACTTGTAGACCATGCTGATCTCATGGGAAACCATCATGACCGTCACGCCGTGCTCGCGGTTCAGGCGCTGGATGGTCGAATAGAAATCTCCCTGGCCTTCGATGTCGATGCCGCTGGTGGCCTCGTCGAGGAACAGGATGCGCGGGTGGTGCAGCAGCGCGTGGGCCAGCAGCACCCGCTGCAGCTGCCCGCCCGACAGCTCGCCGATCAGCTTGCCCTTGAACTCGTTCATGCCCACCTCGGCGAGGACGCCGTGGACGGGCAGGCGCTCGGGGGAGCGGCAGGTCAGGGAGATGAACTCTTCGACGGTCAGCGGGAAGGTGCGGTCAAAGGCGAAGCGCTGCGGCACGTAGCCCACTTGGGGCAAAACCTGGCGCAGCGGCCTGGAGAAGAGGCGCACCTCGCCCTGGAAGGGCACCAGGCCGAGGATGGCCTTCAGCAGGGTGGTTTTGCCCGAGCCGTTGGGACCGATCACGGCGATGATGGCCTCTTTCTCGATGGCGAAGCTGACGCGCTCCAGCGCCGCGACGCCGGCGAAGCGCACACTGAGGTCTTTCACTTCCAGCACGGGAGCCATGGTCAGTGCTCCAGGGCGCGGCGCAGCGCCCTGGCGTTGCGCCGCAACATCGCGGCATAGGAATCGCCGGGCCGGCCGCCGCCGAGGGGATCGAGGACGACCCACTGCAGCCCCAGGTCGCGCAGCAAGGGCTCGAGGCTGGAGGTCGGCAGCTGCGGCTCGGTAAAGATCACCCGCATTCCCGCTGCCTTGACCTGGGCGTACATGTCCTGCAGGCTGCGCGGTGTCGGTTCACGGCCCGGCGATGCCTGGAACACCGCCGCGATCTCCAGCCCGTAGGCGGCGGCGAAATAGCGCCAGGCGTCGTGGAACACGAACATGCGCTTCTTTTTCAAGGCCGACAACTCCAACTGCAGCTCATGGTGCAGGCTCGCCAGTTCAGCGGAATATGCCAGGAGATTCTCTTCATAGGCGGCTGCCCGGCCGGGATCGGCGGCCGCCAGCGCCGCTGCGATATTGCGGGCCATGATCGCGCCGTTCTCCGCGTTCAGCCAGTAGTGCGGGTCGAATTCCTCGCCGTGCCGCCCGGAGCCGGAATCGTGACCGTGGCCTTCCGCCGGGAACGGCCGCCGGGCGATGCCTTTGTGCAGCGCGACAATGGCCGCCCGCGGCAGGCTCTCGCCGACGCCGTCGATCCAGTCGTCGATGCCGCCGATCTTGAAAATGACGCGCGCCGCCTGGAGTTCACTGACCTTCGCCGGCGTCAGGTCGAATGTATGGGGCGAAGCGCCGGCGGGCAGGATCTGGATGACGCGAACGCCGGGACCGGCGATGCGGCGGGCTATGTCGGCGGCGGGGAAGACGGTCGCGGCCAGCACCCATGGCTTCTCGGCGGCGCTGGCCCGCTGGCCCGGCAGCAGCCAGGCGGCCAGCAGCATGAGGGCAGGGAAGACGCGACGGGACTTCATGTTCGCCTTGATTGTAGCAGAATCGCCGCGGCGAGTAAATTGCCATTCCCCGGGCCGATTTGGGGTATAATCTCCTTTTCCCCCGTCATCGCGAGGTGCATGCATGGCTGAAAAAGAACCGCTGGCAAAACTGCCGCGCAACGTCAGGATCGTGGCGCTCACGAGTTTCCTCACCGATGTCTCCAGCGAGATGGTGATCAATACCCTGCCGCTTTTCATGAAAAACGTCCTGGGAGTCAAGACCAGCGTCATCGGCCTCATCGAGGGGGTGGCCGAATCCGCCTCCAGCCTGCTGAAGATGTTCTCCGGATGGCTTTCCGACAAGCTGCGCAAAAGAAAGGCGCTGGCCGTTCTGGGCTACGGCATCTCGGCGTTGAGCAAGCCGCTGTTCTATTTTTCCCGCTCCTGGGGAATGGTGGCCGCCGCCCGCTGGGGCGACCGGGTCGGCAAGGGCATTCGCACCGCCCCGCGGGACGCCCTGGTGGCCGATTCCACGTCCGCCGCGCAGCGCGGGCATGCCTTCGGCTTTCACCGCGCCGCCGACACCGCCGGGGCCTTTTGCGGCCTGCTCATCGCCCTGGCCATCACCTGGTTCCTGCAGAAAGGGAGCGGCGAATTGCTGGGCGGGACCTTCCGCATCATCGTCCTGGCCAGCCTGCTGCCGGCTTTCATCGCGGTGATCGTCCTGGCCCTGGGGGTCCGGGAGACCGCGGTCTCCGGCGCCGTGCGCCTGCCGAAATTCGCCTTCAAGTCCCTGGGCGGGGATTTCAGGTATTTTGTCGTCATGGTCGGGATCTTTGAACTGGGCAACTCATCCGACGCGTTCATCATCCTGCGCGCCCAGGAACGCGGCCTGCCGGTGGTGGGCATCCTGGCCATGCTGCTGGCCTTCAATTTCGTCTATTCCGCGGTAGCGCTGCCCGCCGGCAAGCTCTCGGACCGCGTCGGCCGCCGCCGGGTGCTCATGGCCGGCTGGGCCATCTACTTCCTGGCCTACCTGGGATTGGCCATGGCCCGCTCGACCGCGCACATCATCGTCCTGTTCATCGTTTACGGCGCCTACTACGGATTAAGTTATGGCACCGGCAAGGCGCTGGTGGCCGACCTGGTCCCGGCCGAGTCGCGCGGCATGGCCTATGGCACCTACAACGCCGTGCTCGGTCTGACCGACCTGCCCGCATCCTTCCTGGCCGGCATCCTCTGGGGCGGGGCGGGGAAGTGGGGCGGGTTCGGACCCGCGGCCCCCTTTTATTTCGGAGCGGTCATGGCCCTGCTGGCGCTGCTGCTCATCGCCCGCTGGCGCCCCGCGCCTTTCAGGTCGTGAAAACCGCCGCCAGCGTTCCTTTTTTCCAGCCTTTATGCTATCGTGGGCACGTGAACCCGATCACCAGCAAGTCGGATCGATCGTGCCTCGGACTGCGGCTGACGAAACTGGAGCGCTTTGCGTTCCCCCTGCCGCCGCTGCCGGGGGCGGCCGCATCCTGGCGCGGCGGTGCGGCCGCGTCGTGGCGCGGCGGTGCGGCCAGGGAGTTCCATGTCTCCCGGGCCTGCCGCACCCGCTTCCAGTTCAATCAGGCCCTTTTCTCCGTTTCCGGAAATGTGATCCTGGCCGACTACCAGGCCGTGCGCATCTTCGCCCAAAAAATGAACGAAGGCCGCGGCCAGGATGCGGCGCCGGGAACGGTGCGGGCCGGGTCCCTGAACGCCATGGGGCTGATCGACGAGATTCTGCACCATGTGATCTCCCTCTATGCGGCTCAGGTGCGCCCCCGGGTTTTCAGCGAACTGCTTGCCGGGCTGGAAAAAGAAACCGGTGCCGGCGAGCTGCGCCGGGTTCTGCTGCGATTCTGCCGGGATTTCCCGCCGCTGGACGTCTACCAGGGCCGAATCGCCCCCGAGGAATACCTGCTGGGAACGACCCAGGGAGTCGCCAATCGCGAGACGGCCCTGGAAGAGATGCTGCTGCTCTGGCTGGCCAATGCCAATCCCGCTTTCGCGCCGTTTCGCGAGCTGTTTGTCGACGAGGACCTTGCCCGGGACACGGTTTATTCGTCTCTGCCCGAACTGGCTCGGGATTTCTTTTCCCGGCTGCCGCCCTTTGGCCCCGACAGCCAGAACCTGATCGACATGCTGCGCAGCCCGGCGCTGGCCTTCCCCGATTCCCTGGCCGGGCAGCTGCGGTACATCCGCGAGAAGTGGGGGCTGCTGCTGGGAAAGTTCCTGGATCGCCTGCTGCTCGGCGGCGACCTGATCCGCGAGGAAGAAAAGACGTTCCTGCCGGGCCCGGGGCCGGCCCGGGTCCTTGACGCCGCCCTGGCCCAACGCCAGGCGCTGGAGGACGGCGGCGGCGAAGGGGAGCGCTTCACTCCCGACCGCGAATGGATGCCGCGCCTGGTGCTGATGGCCAAGACCGTCTATGTGTGGCTCGACCAGCTCAGCCGCCGCTACAACCGCCCCATTACCACCCTGGACGGCATCCCCGACGAAGAGCTGGATACGCTCGCCCGCTGGGGTTTCACCGGCCTCTGGCTGATCGGCGTCTGGGAGCGCAGCCCCGCTTCGCGGCGCATCAAGCAGAAGTGCGGCAATCCCGAGGCCATGGCCTCGGCTTATTCGCTGTACCGCTACGAGATCGCCGCCGACCTGGGTGGCGAGGCGGCCCTGGAGGACCTGCGCCGCCGTGCCGGGTCCCGGGGCATCCGCCTGGCCTCGGACATGGTCCCCAATCACATGGGCATCGACTCGCCCTGGGTGGTGGAGCACCCGGAGTGGTTCCTCTCCCTCGACCACAGCCCCTTCCCCTCCTATCGTTTCACCGGCGAGGACCTGTCGCACGACCCGCGGGTGGGCATCTACCTCGAGGACCACTATTACGACCGCAGCGACGCCGCCGTGGTCTTCAAATGGGTGGACCGCCGCAGCGGCCGCGAGCGCTACATCTACCATGGCAACGACGGCACGCGCATGCCCTGGAACGACACGGCGCAGCTGAACTACCTGCGGCCCGACGTGCGCCAGGCCGTCATGCAGGGCATCCTGGAGGTATCCCGCAAGTTTCCCATCATCCGCTTTGATGCGGCCATGACCCTGGCGCGCCGGCACTATCAGCGGCTGTGGTACCCGCCGCCGGGGAGCGGCGGCGACATTCCCTCGCGCGCCGGCATGGGCATGACCCAGGAGCAGTTCAACCGGGCCATGCCCTTTGAGTTCTGGCGCGAAGTGGTCGACTGCATGGCCCGGGAGAACCCCGACACCCTGCTGCTGGCCGAGGCCTTCTGGCTGATGGAGTCCTATTTCGTGCGCACGCTGGGCATGCACCGCGTCTATAACAGCGCCTTCATGAATTTTCTGAAGATGGAGGAGAATGCCAAGTTCCGCCAGTCGCTGAAGAACGCCCTGGAATTCAATCCCGAGATCCTCAAGCGCTTCGTCAATTTCATGAACAATCCCGACGAGGACACGGCGCTGGCGCAATTCGGCGGCGGCGACAAGTATTTCGGCGCCTGCACGCTGCTGGCGGCGCTGCCCGGACTGCCGATGTTCGGGCATGGTCAGGTCGAGGGCTACAGCGAAAAATACGGCATGGAGTACCGCCGGGCCTACCTGGATGAACACCCTGATGAGGAACTGGTCCGGCGCCATGAGCAGCAGATCTTCCCCCTGCTGCGCCGGCGGGTGTTTTTCGCCGGCGTGGACGACTTCCGCCTCTACGATTTTTTCGCCGCCCACGGAGTCGACGAGAATGTCATCGCCTTTTCCAACCTGGGCGAAAATGAGCGCAGCCTGGTGGTTTTCCACAACCGCTTCGCGGAAACCGCGGGCTGGATCCGCCTTTCGGCCGCCTTTGTCGCCGAGGATCCTTTCGGCGGCAAGCGCCGCCTCCGGCAGGAGGACCTGGGCCGGGGATTGGGACTGCGCGACGAACGCGGATGGTACGTCGTCTTCCGCGACCAGGTCTCGGGACTGGAATTTATCCGCTCCTGCCAGGATCTGTGCGCCCGGGGGATGTTTCTGGAGTTGGCAGCCTACCAGGCCCATGTATTCCTTGATTTTCGCCAGCTGGCCGATGATGCCGGCGGACGGCTCGCCGCCCTGGAAAACCTGCTGCAGGGACGAGGCGTCGCCAGCGTGGAGGCGGCGTGCCGAGAGTTGGAGCTGCGTCCGCTGCACGATGCCCTGGGCGACCTGTGCCGGACGGAGGTGGTGGACCGCTTGGCGGCGGCACTGCAGGCCGCTCCCGGGGGCATGGCCGAGAATGCCCTGTGGCTCGAGCTGGAGGCCAAGGCCGCCGCGCTGGGATCCCGCGCCGCCCGGCTGGCTGGAAGCGGCGACGGCCTGGCCATCGCCCAGGGGATCATCGCCGACCAGATGGCCTGGCGGCAGCTGGCGGCCAGGCCGGGGAAGACGCGCAGCCCGGGAACGGAGGATGGCGGCTCCCCGGCGCCATGGCTCCGTTTTCATGCCCATGACCGGAAACGCACGCGCCGCTTCCTCCTTCATGCAGTCCTGCGCCGGCTGGCGGCCGCCTGGGCGGCGAAGCCGGTTTCCGCCCTGTGGGACGAATGGCGGCTCGACCTGGCGGCGGCTGCCGTGATGCGCGAGTGGGGTGATGCGGAAGAGACGATCGCCCCCGAGCAGCAATGGCTCCGTGCCGCCTGCGAAAATGCGGACAGGATCTTGGCCTGCGCCGTCGCGCTGACCCGGGGCGGGGAACGGGCCGCGGCCGCCGAACTGGTCGTTTTCCTGGTGGATCAGAAGCCGGTCCGTGAACTCATCCAGGTGAACCGTTTTCAGCATGAGACCTACTTTGGCAAGGAACGCTTCGCTTTTTTTTGCGCCCGGCTGGCCGAACAGTTGCTTTGGGAGATCGATCGCCTCACGGGAACTGCAAAAACACAACCCTCCGATCCGAGCTGGGAGGTCGAGGCGCTTCTGCATTTTCTCCCCGCCCTGGCCCTGCAGGCAAAATTCAAATTGGATCCTTTCCTAGCCAAACTATCGGTTTTTTAAGGAGGGAAAGGATGGGCCGGACCATCGCTGCCTGCCGTCGGCCGTCCGCCAGGCCTCTGACCCGAGAGCCTCGATTTGTTCGCGAAAGCCCTTGCTTTCTGGGCGATATCATTATACAATGACCTCGCGCCTGGAGAGGTGTCCGAGCGGTTTAAGGAGCACGCTTGGAAAGCGTGTGTACTGGAAACGGTACCGTGGGTTCGAATCCCACCCTCTCCGTTGTCGCCCGATCCACGGGGCTGAAAGGCTCCGGCCTGAGCCAACAAACGGCCCAGGAGCCCGGCGGTGCGGGCCTGCGAACCTTGTCAGGACCGAGAGGTAGCAGCAATAAGCAGGACCCCGCAGGTGACCGGGACCTCCTGGGCCCTGGTTGTAAGAGAGAGAGCATGTACCTAGCCTTAGCCAGGAAATACCGGCCGCAGAAATTCGCCGACCTCATCGGCCAGGCCGCCATCTGCAAGACGCTGCAGAACGCCATCGCCATGAACAAGGTCTATCCGGCGCTGATTTTTTCCGGCATGAAGGGCGTGGGCAAGACCTCCTCGGCCCGCATCCTGGCCAAGGCCCTGAATTGCGAGAAAGGGCCGGCCATCGAGCCCTGCAACGAGTGCCCGACCTGCCTGGAGATCACCGACGACAATTCGGCCGATTACATGGAGATCGACGGCGCCTCCAACAACGGGGTCAACGAGGTGCGCAGCCTGCGCGAGACGGTCAAGTACAAACCGCTGAAAAACCGCTACCGCATCGTGGTCATCGACGAGGTGCACATGCTGTCCAATGCGGCCTGGAACGCCCTGCTCAAGACCGTGGAGGAGCCGCCGGAGCACACGATCTTCATCATGGCCACCACCGACTTCCACAAGATCCCGGCCACCATCGTCTCGCGCTGCCAGCATTTCGAGTTCAAACGCATCCCCTTCGAGGTGATCAAGGGGGTTTTGAAGGACATTTGCCGGAAAGAGGGCATCCGCGTCTCCGACTACGCGCTGTACCTGATCTCGCGCTCTGCCGAGGGCAGCCTGCGCGACGCCAAGAAGATCCTTGACCAGGCCATCGCCATTTCCAGCGGCGATGTCAAGGACGACGACGTGGTGGCCATCCTGGGAATCATCGCCGAGGAGACGTTCATCGCCCTCACCCGCTGCGTTCTCAGCCAGGACCGCAAGGGGATCATCGAGCAGGTCAACGGGCTGATCGAGCGCGGCACCGACCTGAGGTTCTTCTACACCGAGTACCTGCGCTTCATCCGCGACGTGATCGTCATCAAGTCGATCCCCGAGTCCGAACGCCTGCACAACCTCAATCCCGAGAATGTCCCGCTGATCCGCGAGATGGTCCGGGAGGTCAGCGAGGTCGAACTGCTGCGCTTTTTCAACGCCGTCAAGGAGCTGGAACAGACCATCCGCAACACCGAGCACCCGTCGATCATTTTGGAATACATGTTCCTCAAGCTGAGTTATTTTTCGGCCCTGGTCAGCATCGAGGAATACCTGAGGCGCCTGCGCGACCCCCAGCCCCAGGCAACGCCCCGCGCCGTCGCCGCCGCGACGGAGCCGCCGGCCGTTCCCGAACCCAAAGCCGCCGAAACGGCATCCCGGCCGGCAGAGGATGAGTGGCTCGTTGAGCTCAAAGCGCGGGTTGAAAAGGAAAAACCGCGCATGGCCTCGGTCCTGGGCTCGTCGCATCTGGTCCTGCGCGGCAGCACGCTGATCATCGAGGTGGCCGCCCATTTGGAGAACGCCTGGAAAATGATGAAAGAGAACCGGCCCTATCTGCACGAACTGGCCCAGTCCCTGGCGGGCCGCGAGATCGGTCTGGAGATTGCCCTGAAGGAAGGGCAGGCCAGGGGCGACGGCGAGCGGATCGTCCAGGAGCTGAAGAACGACAAGAAAATCAAGAGCCTCAAGGACCGCATCAAGGGCAGCGTCATCGCCGTCGAGAGCGTCAATGGAGGAAAAGATGCCTAAATTGCCGAATATGAACCAAATGATGGGCATGGCCCAGGACATGGCCAAGCGCATGGAGAGGGAGATGGACTCCCTGGCGGTTGAGGGCCAGTCCGGCGGCGGCATGGTGACGGTCAGCATGGACGGGCACAAGCATGTGAAGTCCCTGCGCATCGCCCCGGAAGCGGTCGATCCCTCCGACATCGAGATGCTGCAGGACCTCGTCCTGGCTGCGATCAACGACGCCCGGGCCAAGGTCGAGGAGAAATTGAAGGACAGCATGGGCGGGATCGCCGGCGGCCTGCCGGGCGGTTTTCCCTTTGGGGCGCTGTGACCCCCACGGGTTGCCATGGCTGAATACACGCCGCCGCTGGCCCGGCTGATCGAAGAGCTGAAGAAGATCCCCGGCATCGGCCGCAAGACGGCCCAGCGCATCGCTTTTTTCCTGCTGCGCGGTGAAAGGAAGAATGCCCTGGCCCTGGCCGACGCCATCGTCCAGGCCCGCGAGAAGACCTTTTATTGTTCGCGCTGCAACAACATCACCGTTTCCGACCCCTGCGAGATCTGTTCCGATCCCGAGCGCGATTCCGGGAAAATCTGCGTGGTCGAGGAGCCGTTCAACATCCATTCCATCGAGAAGACCGGCCTATACCACGGCCATTACCATGTGCTGATGGGCAATCTGTCGCCGATCCGCGGCATCGGCCCCGATGAGCTGCGCATCGCCGGCCTGCTGCAGCGCATTCAGGGCGGCGATTTTCGCGAGGTCATCCTGGCCACCAGCCCGACCACCGAGGGCAGCGCCACGGCCCATTATTTGACAGAAATTTTGCGGCAGTATAAAATCACTATTTCCCGGATCGCCCTCGGCCTGCCGGTCGGGGCCGACCTGGATTACGCCGACGAAGTAACGATCGCCAAGGCGATCGAAGGCCGCCTGGAAGTGAAATAGGAGGTGCGGGTGAGGGGTGCGGTTGGCGATTTGTTTCCGGCAATGCTATAATTTGCGGGGAAGAAGATAATATGCAAGAAAATTTCATCATTTACAACGAAGAGTATGTCCTGATCAAGGAGATCCTCCGCAAGCTGAAGGGCAACACCAACTCCAAGGCCGTGTTCATCACCGACTCGGAGGGGCACTGCATCGCCTCTTCCGGCGAGATGGACGACGTCAACCTCAATTCCATCTCTTCCCTGATCGCCGGCAGCGTGGCGGCCATCAACAGCATCGCCCAGATGCTGAAG
The DNA here is from genome assembly GCA_964562095.1 of uncultured Clostridia bacterium. GTDB lineage: Bacteria > Acidobacteriota > Aminicenantia > UBA2199 > UBA2199 > UBA2199. Next base: position 25,982 of record CAZLSH010000026.1, read on the forward strand.
ATCGAGAACTTCACCGCCGTGCTCAACGAGTCCTCCAGGGAATGCCTGCACATCTCGCTGATCAACGACCGCACCATGCTGGTGGTCATCTTCGACAACTCATCCAACCTCGGCCTGGTGCGCTTCCGCGTGCGCGCCGCCCTGGAGGAACTGGTCAAGGTGTTCCAGACCATCAACCAGAAGCTGAAAGCCAACGATAAGGCCCCGGTCGGCTCCCCGTTCGAGGGAGTGTCCGATGAGGACATCGACCGCATATTTGGAGACTGAACTTGTCATTCCTGAACTATTCCACGCGCGAGATCAATTTCAAGATCGTTTACTACGGCCCCGGCCTCAGCGGCAAGACAACCAACATCAAGTATATCTACGAGAAGATCAAGAAGGACAACAAGGGCAAGCTGGTCAGCCTGGCCACCGAGACCGAGCGCAC
>CAZLSH010000027.1:0-11418 GCA_964562095.1 uncultured Clostridia bacterium
TTCCCACTTTGTCTTCCCTCTGCCTTTCCCTCTCTCTTCCCTTGTCTTCCCTTGGATCGCACTTGACAGCCGGCGGCTTTGGCGTGAAAATGGCGCCAAGGAGCACCCATGATCCCCATCATCGACCGCGTCGTCGATCCGGCCGTGCTGGAAAAGACCGTCGCCCGTTTCCGCGAGAAGAACATCATCCTGCCCACCTTCGCGGAGCAGCGCGATCCGGAGAAGATCCCGGCCCGGATCAAGGACAAGCTGCGCGGCATCGGCCTCTGGGAGCTGCACCCGCTCAACCTGTTCCGCATCACCTGGAAGAACGAACCCCGGGAGAGGGGTGGGTCGTTCGCCGGGGTCAACTTCCTGGAACTGCCGCCGTTGCTGACCGGGGTCAAGGCGCGCATCGTGCTGCTGGTCGGCAAGTGGTTCCCCACCGGGGCGCACAAGGTCGGCGCCGCCTATGGTTGCCTGGCGCCGCGCCTGGTCAGCGGCGGCTTCGACCCCACCGTCCACAAGGCGGTCTGGCCCTCGACCGGCAACTACTGCCGCGGCGGAGCCTTCGACTCCTACCTGATGGGCTGCACCGCCGTCGCCATCCTGCCCGAGCAGATGAGCCGCGAGCGCTTCGACTGGCTGCGGGAGATCGGCGCCGAGGTCATCGCCACCCCGGGCTGCGAGTCCAACGTCAAGGAGATCTATGACAAGTGCTGGGAGATCCGCCAGACGCGGCCCGACTGCGTCATCTTCAACCAGTTCGACGAGTTCGGCAACGCCGTCTGGCACCATTACAATACCGCCGCCGCCATTGAGGAGGTCTTTGCCGGCCTGGCCGGCCCCGGCTCGGTCCTGGCCGCCTTTGTTTCGGCCACCGGCTCGGCCGGCACCATCGCCGCCGGCGACGCCCTGCGCCTGCGCCACCCGGCAATCAAGGTGGTGGCTTCCGAGGCGCTGCAATGCCCGACGCTGCTGGGCAACGGCTTCGGCGGCCACCGCATCGAGGGCATCGGCGACAAGCACGTGCCCTGGATCCACAACGTGCGCAACACCGACGCCGTGGCCGCCATCGACGACGAGGACTGCATGCGCCTGTTGCGCCTGTTCAACGAACCGGCCGGGCGCCGGCGCCTCCTGCAGCTGGGCCTGGAGGCGGAGCAGATTGACGACCTGCCGCTGCTGGGCATCTCCTCGATCGCCAACGTCCTGGCCGCCATCAAGACGGCGAGGCATTTCGAGCTGACCGGCGACGACGTGCTGGTCACCCTGGCCACCGATTCTGCCGACCTCTATGCCTCCCGGCTCCAGGAGCTCCATGACGAGCGCGGCGAGTATTCCGACGTGCAGGCGGGCTGCGACCTGGAACGCTGCCTCTGGGGCCAGAGGGAGGATTTCTTCAAGGAACTGACCTACAGCGACCGCAAGGCCATCCACAACCTGAAATACTTCACCTGGGTGGAGCAGCAGGCCAAGGAGATCGCCGACCTCAACCAGCTGTGGCACGACCGCGGGGTCTGGCCGCGCATCTTCAGCCAGGTCGGGCGCTGGGACGAGATGATCGCCGAATTCAACGAGCGCACGGGCCTGCTGCGGGCCTTGTCCTGAGATGAGGACCCTGGTCCGCAACGGGACGATCGTCTCCGACGGCCGCTCCTTCCGGGGCGATATCCTGATCGCGGGCGGGACCATCGCCGCGCTGGGCGAGGGCATCGCTGCTCCGGCCGCCGCCGACCGCGTCATCGACGCCGCGGGCTGCGAGGTCTTTCCCGGCGGCGTCGATCCCCATGTCCACTTCGCGCTGGAAACGGCCAACGGCACCTCCAGCGACGATTTCGCTTCCGGCACTCGCGCCGCCCTGGCCGGCGGCACGACCACAATCATCGATTTCGTCACACCGTGCCGCCACGAGTCCCTGTCCGCCGCATTGGCGGACAGGAAGAAAGCGGCCCGGACGGCGGTATGCGACTATGGGCTGCACATGAGCGTGACCGCCTGGGGGGAGCGGACGTTTTCCGAACTGGAAGCCTGCCGCCGCCAGGGGATCGTTTCGGTCAAGGCCTACCTGGCCTACAAGGAGACCGTCGGCCTGGAGGACCGGGAGTTTCTGGCCGTCCTCGACGCCGCCCGCCGCTTGAAGTTCCTGACCCTGGTCCACGCCGAGGCGGGCGACATGGTCTCCTATCTGCAGAAAACGCTGCTGGCCGGGGGAAAGACCTCGATCGCCCATCATGCACAGGCGCGGCCGCCCGAGGTGGAGGGCGACGCGGTCCGCCGGGCGTTGCTGATGGCGCATCTGGCCGGCGTGCCGCTCTACATCGTGCACGTGTCGACGCGCCAGGGGATCGACGCCGTTGCCGCCGCCCGCAAAGCCGGGCAGACGGTGATCGCCGAGACCTGCCCGCAGTACCTGGTTTTGGATGAAGGCCTGTATGCAAACGAAGGCGACGCCGCCGCCGCCGCGGTCATGAGCCCGCCGCTGAGAAGCGGGGAGCACCGCCAGGCCCTGTGGCAGGCGCTGGCCAGCGGGTTGGTGCAGACGTTCGCCAGCGATCATTGCCCCTTCCGCCTGGCCGACAAGCGGCGCCATGCCGCCGACGATTTCACCCGGGTTCCCGGCGGCGCCGGCGGCATCGAGTACCGCCTGCCGCTGCTCTATACCTTCGGCGTCCGCAGCGGGAAGATCAGCCCGGCGCGCTTCGTCGACCTGGTGGCGACGCGGCCGGCGAAGCTGTTCGGCCTTTTCCCGCGCAAGGGAACGATCCGCCCCGGCAGCGATGCCGACCTGGTGGTATGGGACCGCGACCGAAAATGGACGGTGGCCGCCGCCCGGCAGTGGCAGCGCTGCGACCACGCCATTTACGAGGGGCTCGAGCTCGTCGGCGCGCCGGTCTGGGTTTTCAGCCGCGGCGAAGCGGTGTTCGCCGACGGCCGGGTCGAGGCCGAGGCGGGCCGCGGCGCCTGGTTGGGAAACGACCGGGCGCGAAGCGACGATGGGCGCCGCGGTTGACGGCGTGCTGCTGGCCGGCGGCTGCTCCTGCCGCGCCGGCGTTTTCAAGATGACCACGGCGGTCGGCGGCAAGCCGCTGCTGCTGTGGGGACTGGAATCCCTGGCCGCCGTCTGTTCGCGCGTGATCGTCGTGGCCGGCTCCGGGGCCGACCAGGTCGGGGAGCTGGTCGCCGGCCTGCCGGGCGTCGAGCTGGTGGTGAACAATGATTTCGCCGCCGGCATGCTCTCGTCGGTGCAGGCCGGGGCGAGCCGGGTGCGGGCCCCGCGCTTCTTTCTCCTTCCCGGCGACATGCCGCTGGTCCGAGCCGCCGTCCTGCGCCGCCTGCTGGCTGCGGGACAGGACGCCGACATCGTCGTTCCCGCCTGCGCCGGCCGCCGGGGCCACCCGGTCCTGCTGCCGGCCACGCTCATTCCCGACGTCATCGCCGAACCCCCGGGCTCCAACCTGGGGAATATCATCCGCCGTCGCGGCAGCGTCGTCGTCGAGGTCGACGATCCCGGCGTCCTGGCCGACCTGGACACGCCCACCGACCGGGAGCGGATCGACGCCGCCCTGCGCGCCAGGAGAGACCAATGAACCAAGTCCATTTCTGGGAATTCGTCCATGACGGCATCCAGGCCGGCGAGCCGCTGATGCTGTTGCTGGTGGTCGCCAGCGGCGGTTCGTCGCCAGGGAAGCCGGGTTTCAAGATGGCCGTGACGATCCGCAACGAGTGCCACGGAACCATCGGCGGTGGCGCCGTGGAAAAAGACCTGGCGGAGAAGGCGGCCGTGCTGCTCGCGCGCGGCGGCGGCCGCGTGCGCCTGCTGAAGCTGCTGCATCGTGAGGATCCGTCCGGGAAAACCGCCGTCAGCGGGCGCTCGGCCACCCGTCTTTCGGGTGGGATCTGCTCCGGCTGGCAGCAGGTGGCCCTGCTGCCCCTGGCCGCCGGGGACGGCGACGCCGTCGATTCGCTCCTCTTCGCCCTGAAGCGCAATCGCCCCGGCCGTCTGCAGCTTTCCCCGCGCGGGCTGGAGTTCCAGCCGGGAAAAAAGGGGGGCGGCGCTTTTTCCGCCCCCTCGACAGGCGACTGGACCTACCGCGAGGAGACCGGGCAGCGCCCGACACTGACCATCATCGGCGGCGGCCATGTCGGCCTGGCCCTGTCGCGGGTGATGGCCGGGCTCGATTTCCATGTCCGCGTCCTTGACGACCGCGAGGATCTGGCGACCATGGAAAGCAACGTGTTTGCCCAGGAAAAGCACGTGGTCAGCTTCCGTTCCGTCGGCCGCCGGGTGGAGGAAGGGGGGATGAGCTACGTGGTGATCATGACCTACGGCCACCAGGCCGACGAGAAGGTGCTGGGCCAGCTGCTGCGCAAGAAACTGCGCTACCTGGGGCTGCTGGGCAGCCCGGCCAAGAACGCCGTCATCTTCGAGCGCCTGCGCAAAAAAGGCTTCAGCCGCCGGGCCCTGGGCAGGGTGCGTGCCCCGGTGGGACTGCCCATCCACAGCCACACGCCGGAGGAGATCGCCGTCAGCATCGCCGCCGAGATCATTCAGGAGAAGAACCGGTCTTCGTGATTCGTTTATCGTAATTCGTAATTCGGAAGAGAGGAGTAACAGATAGGCCTTAGCGGTTTCGAATCACGAATCACGAATCACAAATTACGCAGTTTTGACATTCCCCCGTCGCCATGATAGTTTGTGGCCGTCAACCCGGAGGCGAGAATGGGGCAGCATGAAAACATCATGGAAGCCGTGGAATTCATCCGCTCACGGTCGCCGCTGGCGCCGCGCGTCGGCGTGGTGCTGGGATCGGGCCTCGGCGAGTTCGCCGGCCGCCTGCAGGATGCCGTCGCCATCCCCTTCGGCGAGATTCCCCACTTCAGGAAAGCGAGCGTCGCCGGCCACGCCGGGCGCCTGGTCCTGGGCACGGTGGGCGGCGTCGCCACGGCGGTCCTGCAGGGGCGCTACCACTTTTATGAGGGCCACGCCATCGAAGACGTGGTTTTCCCGGTGCGCGTCCTGGGCAAGCTGGGGATCACGGGCCTGCTGCTGACCAATGCCGCCGGCGGCATCGGCAGCGAACTGCGCCCCGGCGACCTGATGATCATCCGCGACCACATCAACGGCATGGGGATCAACCCGTTGCGCGGCGGCAACGACGAGCGCCTGGGGCCGCGCTTCCCCGACATGAGCGCCGTCTACGACCCGGAGTTCCAGGAGCTCATCGCCGCCGCGCAGGCGGAGATCGGCCGGGAACCCAAGCGGGGCGTCTACCTGGCCCTGAGCGGCCCTTCCTACGAGACGCCGGCCGAAATCCGCATGCTGGCCGCGCTCGGGGCCGACGCCGTGGGCATGTCGACCGTCCCAGAGGCCATTTGCGCCCGCCACCTGGGGCTGCGCGTGGCCGGCATCTCCTGCGTCACCAACCTGGCCGCCGGCATTTCCAGGCAGCCCCTGAGCCACGCGGAAGTAACGGAAACGGCCGGGCGGGTGAAGAACGATTTCATCCGGCTACTGGAGATCGTGATTCCCAAACTCGGAAAGTAAAGTTCAAGGGAAGAGAGAGGGAAGTCAGAGTGGAAAAGCCCTTTTAGGAACTCTTTCTCACTTTGTCTTCCCTCTGTCTTTCCCTCTGACTTCCCTCTCTCTTCCCTTTCTCTTCCCTAAGTTCAAGTAAAAAAAAACCCCGGCCGCGGGGCCGGGGCTTTTTTTATTCCTTTGGTTCCTGTCGAACTCAGTTGAACGAGTAGCGCAGGCCGAGCTGCATCTGCCAGCGCGAGGCGAGGTTGCTGACGGAGTGATGGTCGCGGGGGACGAAATTGACTTTCTGCTTGCCGGTGGCGCCGTCGATGCCCTTCAGCGTCCAAGGCGTATCGTTCTGGTTGTTGACGTAGTACTGTTTGCCCCATTCCTTGTTCAGCAGGTTGAGGAAGTTGACGATGTCCAGGGTGACCTGCAGGCGGTGGTCCTTCAGGCCGGGGATGGGGATGTCCTGGGCGATGCGGGCGTCAAGGGCGTGGCTCCAGGGCTCGCGGCTGGAATTGCGCGGCACGATCTGGCCGCGGTACTCGCTCAGGCCCGGGTCTTCCCCGATATAAGTGTTCAGGTTGTTCCAGGCGGCGTTCTGGTCGGCCAGGACATTCCCCTTGTCGTCGACCATGATCACTTCGTTGATCGAGTTCGGTATGTAAACCAGGTCGTTGCCGGAGGCGGCGTCGCCGTTGGCGTCGTAGTAGTTGTAGGTGGTGGAGTAGGGGCGCCCGGAGCGGCCGCCGTAGAAGATGCCGATGCTGGTCGGGGCTTCCTTGAGGAAGTGGAAGGTGTAGGAAACGGCGGCGCCGATGCGGTGGCGCACGTCGTAGTTGGACCAGGTGAGCTCGGGGTCGTTGGCGTCGTAGCGGATGGGGTTGTAGCCGAAGTTGGAGGAGGCCTGCGCGGAGGTGGCGGAGTTGACGTCCTTGGCCTGGCCGTAGGTGTAGGTGAGGTTGGCCCAGGAGTCCTTGCTGAAGCTCTTCTGGAACTGGGCGGACAGGCTGTACTGGTAGCCCTCGCTGGTGTTGGTCAGCAGGATGACGTCGGTGAACTTCTTGTTGACGTCGCGGGCGAACATGACGCGGCCGCCCAGGGCGGTCTGGCCGGTCGGGCGCAGGTTCAGGTTCTTGACCAGGACCTCGTTGATGTTCTTGGAATAGATGAACTCCAGGGTGCCGATGACGCCCCAGGGCAGCTCGTGGTCGACGGCCAGGTTGGTGCGCAGCACCTGGGGATAGGTGAACTGGTCGTCGATGACGTCGACCTCGCTGGTGCCGCCGACGCCGGCTTCAGGCTGGTTCTGCGGGTCGGGCACGAAGGCGAAGCCCGGGTTGCGGATGTCGAGGCGGGTGAACTCCATGCCGGTGTTGGAGTACTGGTTGGAGATCCACACGTAGGGGGTGCGGCCGGAGAAGATGCCGATGCCGCCGCGCACCTGGGTCGTCTTATCCTTGCTGACGTCCCAGTTGAAGCCGACGCGGGGCGAGAACAGCAGGTTGCCCGAGGCGACCTGGTCGGTGCGGATGCCGTAGACCTGCTCCACCAGCGGGTTGGCGGTCGGGATGTCGTTGAGGATCGGCACGTCGAGGCGCAGGCCCAGGGTCAGGGTGAGGTTGGGCAGCACGGCCCAGTTGTCGCCGGCGTAGGCGCCCAGCTGCATGACGTTGAACTCGGGCACCCACTTCTCCTTGGGGTTGGCGGTGATGAAGTCGTGGTAGTAGCGCGAGGAGACGCCCTGCTCGAAGGCGTCCAGGCTGGCGAACTCCCAGTAGCCGTAATAGTTGCGGATGTAGAGGTTGGCGAAGCTGAAGAACTCGTTGTGGGTGCCGATGGTGAAGGTGTGCTTGCCCTTGTACCAGGTCAGGTTGTCGGTGATCTCGATGACGTCGTTGTCCAGGCCGTTGGCGCCCGAGTACTGCTCGGTGCCGGCGGTGAACTTGTAGCCGCCGGCGACGGTGACGTTCACCTGCGGGAAGACCTGCTCGTTGGGGGTCGTGCGGAAGTCGCGGACGGTGGTGTAGTTCAGGGTCAGCTCGTTGAAGAGGTTGCTGCCCAGGGTGCTGTTCAGCTGGGCGACGGTGGAGTTGGTCTTGTTGTTCAGCTCGTAGTAGACGTCGGCGAAGGGGAAGACCGTCGAGGACGCCTTGGAGGGGTTGCGGTCCGATGAGCCCTTGACGTAGTTGTGGCGCAGGGTCAGGCGGTGCTTGTCGCTGATGTTGTAGTCCAGGCGGGCGAAGATCTTGGAGTTGTCGGTGATCACTTCCTTGTAGCCGTCGCCGTAGCCGCCCGGGTCGTAGTTGTAGGTGTCCTTCAGAATGCTGACGAAGCGGTCGGCGTCGGCCTTGGTGATGCTCGAGCCGCCGAAGTCGTTGGAGGAGCCGCTGTCGTCGATGACGTAGGTGGTCGGCACCTTGTTGTCGCCGATCTCGCCGCTGACGAAGAAGAACAGCTTGTCCTTGATGACCGGGCCGCCGAGGCGGAAGCCGTACTGCTTTTCGCTGAACTTGCCGTATTTCTTGTCCTCGAAGCCCTTGCCCACGAAGTCCTCGTTGCGGCCGAAGTAATAGGCCGAGCCGGAGAAGGTGTTGGTGCCGCTGCGGGTGATGGCGTTCAGGCTGCTGCCGGTGAAGCCGCCCTGGCGGACGTCGTAGGGGGCGATGACCAGCTGGAACTCCTGGACGGCGTCCAGCGAGATCGGCGTGGACAGGCCGGGGGTGCCGCTGGTACCGAGGCCGAACAGGTCGTTGTTGACGGCGCCGTCGATCTTGATGTCGTTGTAGCGGTTGCTCTTGCCGGCGGCCGAGAAGGCGCCGCCGCCGCGGGAGTCGACCTGCGGGGCCAGGCGGGCGAAGTCGTCGAACGAGCGGCCGATCGAGGGCATGCTCTCGATGATGGCCGTGCTGACGTTCTGGGCGGCGCCGGTGCGCCCTTCCGAGATGATCGGGTTGGAGGCGATGACCGTGACCTCCTCGGCGATGGTTTCCAGCGCCAGCTGGAACTTCAGGTTGCGGTCCTCGCCCAGTCGCAGGGTGATGCCCTTGACTTCCTGGGTCTTGAAGGGCTCCATGGCGACGGTGACCGTGTAGGGGCCGCCGGCGCGGACGGCCGGGATGTTGAACAGGCCGTCCATGCGGCTGACGGCCGTATAGACCGTCCCGGTCGGGATATGCACGGCGGTGACGGTGGCGCCGACGACGGGATTATTGTCGACGTCCGTGACCTGCCCGTTGAACGCCGCCGTCGTCACGCCCTGGGCCGTGATCAGCCCGGGGAGGATGAGGCAGAACAGCAGGACTGCGAAAAGTGCTCTTTTCATAGATATACTCCTCCTTTTAATTGGTTGCTTTGACATACGGCATATCTTAATCCAAAAAAATGAAAAATCAATCCCCCCCTGCCGGCAAAAAAAAAATTGCCCGCCTGTGCGGGCCGGCGGCGCGGCCGTTTTGACTCGCGGTTGTCCCTGTGCTACCATGGGCCGATGAAGAGAAAGCCCTTGATCATCGGGGTGGCTGGCGGTACGGCCTCGGGCAAGACCACCATCGCCAACGCCATCATGGAGAGCATCAACCACCCGCAGATGGTGATGATCCAGCATGCTGCCTACTACCGGGACGCCAGCCACCTGCCCCTGGCGGAGCGCGCCCGCATCAACTTCGACCACCCCGACGCCCTGGAAACCGACCTGATGGTGCGCCACCTGCGCGAACTGATCGCCGGCCGGCCGATCGAGATGCCGGTCTACGACTTTTCCACCCACGCGCGGCTGAAACAGGGCATCGTCAAGAAGCCGGCCAAGGTGATCGTCATCGAGGGCATCCTGATCTTCTGCGAGCGGCCGCTGCGCGAGCTGATGGACGTCAAGATCTTCGTCGACACCGCCGCCGACCTGCGCTTCATCCGCCGGCTGAAGCGCGACATCCAGGAGCGCCGGCGCAGCATGGATTCGGTGATCGGCCAGTACCTGGGCACGGTGCGCCCGATGCACGAGGCCTTCGTCGAACCCAGCCGCAAGTACGCCGACATCATCATTCCCGAGGGGCACAACCCGGTCTCGACCGCCATGGTCGTGACCATGATCCGCCAGCGCCTGCGCGGCGGCGGCAGGGAGCGCTGAGAGCGGAGAGGACGGAAACATGGCCGAAAAAAGATTCATCAGCGCCCAGGAGCTGCTGGAGGATTCGTTCCGCCTGGGGCGGCGGGTCCTGGAGAGCGGCTTCCGGCCCGATTTCATCGTCGGCGTCTGGCGCGGCGGCACGCCGGTGGGCATCGCCGTGCAGGAGCTGCTGGAGCATAACGGCGTGCCCAGCGACCACATCGCCATCCGCACCTCGTCCTACGAGGGCATTGAGCGGCGCGGCCGGCAGATCCGCATCCACGGCCTGGGCTACATCGTGGGCAACGCCGGCGCCGAGCACCGCCTGCTGATCGTCGACGACGTGTACGACACGGGCCTGAGCATCCAGGCCATCATCCAGTCGCTGCACGAGCGCTCGCGGCGCAACGCGCCGCAGGACATCCGCGTGGCCACCGTTTTTTTCAAGCCCGGCAACAACCGCACCGGGCGCACGCCCGACTACTATGTGCACGAGACCGACAAGTGGCTGGTGTTCCCCCACGAGCTGAACGGACTCGAGCCCGACGAGATCGCCCGCTTCAAGCCCGAGGTGGCGCGCAGCCTGGAAAAGGAGAAATAGCATGAAGATCAGCCGGGAATTCATTGAGAAGATTCCCAAGACCGACCTGCACCTGCACCTGGACGGCTCGCTGCGCCTCTCGACCCTGGTCGAGCTGGCCCGGGAGCAGGGGGTCGAGCTTCCGGCCTGGGACGAGGCCGGTCTGCGCCGCCTGGTCTTCAAGAGCCAGTATGCCGACCTGCCCGAGTACCTGCAGGGCTTTGCCTACACCACGGCCGTCCTGCAGACGCCGGAGGCGCTGGCGCGCGTGGGCTACGAGCTGGCGGTGGACAACCAGCGCGAGGGAGTGCGCTATATCGAGGTGCGCTTCGCGCCGCAGCTGCACCAGAACGCCCGCATGACCTGCATCGACGTCATGGTGGCGCTGGACCGCGGCCTGGCCCGGGCCAAGGATGAGTTCAACGCCCGGCCCGAGGTGCAGGGCGGCGACGAGCCGCCCTTCGAATACGGCATCATCGCCTGCGCCATGCGCATGTTCGGCAAGGGATCCTCGGCCTATTTCGACAGCCTGCTCGACGTCCACGCCCATTCCGAGCGCAAATGGGTCTTCGCCCTCGCCTCGATGGAGCTGGTGCGGGCGGCGGTGGACGCGCGCGACAAGTTCGGGCTGCCCATCGTCGGCTTCGACCTGGCCGGTGCCGAGGCCGGCTACCCGGCGAGCGACCACGCCCAGGCCTACGCCCTGGCCCATAAGAACTTCTTGAAGAAGACCGTTCACGCCGGCGAGGCCTACGGCCCGGAGAGCATCTTCCAGGCCATCACCGATCTGCACGCCGACCGCCTGGGCCACGCCGTCTACCTCTTCGACGCCAACATGATCAAGAGCCCGGAGATCAAGGACAAGAAAGCCTATGTGAGCAACCTGGTGCAGTTCATCGCCGACCGGCGCATCACCATCGAGGTCTGCCTGACCTCGAACCTGCAGACCATCCCGGCCATCCGCGAACTGGCGCGCCACTCCTTCCGCCACATGCGCAAGGCCAAGCTGTCGGCCACCTTCTGCACCGACAACCGCACCGTCTCCCAGACCACGGTGAGCGGCGAGATCCTCAAGGCCGTCCAGGCCTTCCACATCACCCCCAAGGAGCTGAAGAATTTCGTCATCTACGGCTTCAAGCGCAGTTTTTTCCATGGCAGCTACATCAGGAAGCGCGAGTACGTGCACCAGATCATCGAGTATTACGGGAAGATCGAGAGGCAATTCCAGTA
>CAZLSH010000027.1:11428-21177 GCA_964562095.1 uncultured Clostridia bacterium
GGCGTTCGAAGTTCGATGTTCGATGTTGAAGAGACAAGAATTGCATGCTAGGGTTCGAGGCGATGCTTTGCACTTTTGAATGCCTGCTTTCTTTTACTTCGCACATCGAACGTCGAACATCGAACCACATTCTTGACTTTGCCGACTCCAGCGGCTACTATGTTTTTTTAAATCTGACCCAGGCTATAGGTGCACCATGAACCTGATCTCGCTCCTGCGCGGCATTCTGGGCCTGTTCCTGATCCTGGGCATCGCCGTCCTGTTCTCCAACAACCGCCGGCGCATCAGCTGGCGGCTGGTGGGCATGGGCGTCCTCATCCAGGTGGTCTTCGCCGTCTTCATCCTCTACGCCGACACGCTGCGCTCCTGGTTCGCGCCGCTGGGCTGGCCCAAGGTGCTCATCTCCTGGCTGGGCGGCGCCATCGTCAGCCTGCTCAACTTCACCACCGAGGGCTCGAAGTTCGTCTTCGGCCGCCTGGCGACCAACTCGGGGCCCGACAGCCTGGGCGTCTACTTCGCCTTCCAGGTGCTGCCGACGATCATCTTCGTGGCCACGCTGACCTCGGTCCTTTATTATCTCGGCATCCTGCAGGCGGTGGTCAAGGGCATGGCCTGGCTCATGGCCAAGCTCATGGGAACGTCGGGCGCCGAGTCGCTCTCCAACACGGCCAATATCTTCGTGGGCCAGACCGAGGCGCCCCTGCTGATCAAGCCCTACATCGGCACCATGACCAACTCCGAGATCCTGACCATCATGGTCGGGGGCATGGCCACCATCGCCGGCGGCGTCATGGCCGCCTACATCCAGATGCTCGGCCAGGCCATGTCCGAAGTCTACCAGATCCCCCTGGCCGAGGCCCAGCTGCGCTTCGCCGTACAGCTGCTCGCCGCCAGCGTGATGGCCGCGCCCGCCGGCCTGCTCATCTCCAAGATTCTCTTCCCCGAGACCGGGACGCCGGCGACCAAGGGCAAGGTCAACCTCAAGGTGGAGAAGAACGCCGACAACGTCATCGAGGCCGCGGCCACCGGCGCCGGCGACGGCATGCAGCTGGCGCTGAACGTCGGCGCCATGCTCATCGCCTTCATCGCCGGCATCGCCCTGATCAATTACCTGTTCACCGGGCTGGGCGACCTGCTGGGGGTCAACGCCTACCTCACGGCCCGCTTCGGCATGCCGCTCTCCCTGCAGCTCGTGTTCGGCGTGGTGCTGCGCTACCTGGCCATCGGCATCGGCGTGCCGGTCGCCGACGCCTTCCATTTCGGCAGCCTGCTGGGCACCAAGGTGGTGCTGAACGAGTTCGTCGGCTATATCGACCTGGTCGGCCTGATCCAGCGGGGGGCGCTGAGCCCCAAGGCCATCACCATGGCTACCTACGCCATGTGCGGCTTCGCCAACTTCTCCTCGATCGCCATCCAGATCGGCGGCATCGCGCCCATGGCGCCGCACCGCAAGAAGGACATCGCGGCGCTGGGCCTGAAGGCCGTGCTGGGCGGGTCGCTGGCCACGCTGATGACCGCCACCCTGGCCGGCATCCTGCTGGGGTGATTTCCAGGGAAGAGTGGGTAATCAAGAGCGATTCGTGATGAGGTAAACCGCGATTCAGGCCAGTTTTTCCGTCTGGACCGGATCAGACTCCGCTGTTTGCGCCAACGCTTTCGCGGCGGTTCTTCGGCGGCTGGCGGTCACGCGTTGTCAGAAAGGACGTACTCCCTGCGCTCAAAGAGGAAGACCGCCAGCCAGAGGAACAGCGCGCCGGCGGCCAGGGGGACGAGCACCGACGGCAGGGGCGGAGAGGGCTGGAGCTGGAAGATCAGGAAGCCGCCTTCGCCGGCGGGCACGGGCAGCAGCGACTTGATCCAGTGGATGACGGTGAATTTCTGGGTGACGCCGGGGAAGTACTGCACGACGCTTTCCCAGCCGAAGACGAAGAAGATGCCGGCCAGGATCGACTTTTTCATGAAGGCGCCCAGGGCGGTGAACAGCGCGCTGTAGCAGAAAAGGGCCAGCAGCGCGGCGCCGAGGAACAGCCCCAGCTCGCCCCAGGCGCTTGCATCGCCCAGGCGCCCGAGGGCGGCGGCCAGGAAGCAGAGCAGGAAGCCGCCGGCGACCAGCAGCGCCGCCAGCAGCAAGGCGGCCAGGTACTTGCCCAGCAGCACGGAGCGGCGGCGCACCGGCACGGTGGTCAGGTAGACCAGGGTCTTGTTGTCCAGCTCGTCGTTGACGATGCTGCTGCCGAAGAACAGGGCCAGCACCGGGACCAGCAGCTGGAAATAGAGCGAGAGCATGACCTTGGTGAAGAAATCGCCGCTCTCCTTCGGGTCGACAACGCGCACCAGGAGCGTCAGCAGCAGCGGGACCAGCGCCAGCAGGATGAAGACGCGGGTGCGCTTGGCGCGCAGGCCGGAGCGGAGGAAGGCGGCGAAGACGACGCGCAGGGCGGATTCGCTGTTCATGTTCACTTCCCGATCAGGTAGTCGAAGACCGCCTGCAGGTTGTCGTCGGGCGAGGTGATCTCCGTGATCTCGTTGCCCGCCTGGGCGGCCAGGGGCATCAGGGCGCTGAAAAACCGGTCGCGCTGGTCCGTGCGGACCGTCAGGCCGCCGTCGGCGGCGAACTCGACGCCGGAGACGAAGTCGCCGGCGAGCAGCTGCCCGGCCAGCTGCCGCGGCCGCGGGCAGCGGATCGACACCTGGTGCGGGTGGCTGTCGATCAGGCCGCGGATGCTGTGGATGTCCCCCTTGGCGAAAATCTTGCCCTGGTGGATGAGGACGATCTCGCTGGTCATGGCCTCGATCTCGGGCAGGATGTGCGAGGAGACGATCACCGTCCGCCCCCGGCGGCCGTAGTCCTTGATCAGCTGCATGATGCGGATGCGCCACAGCGGGTCGACGCCGCGCAGCGGCTCGTCAAGCAGCAGCATCTCCGGCTCGTGCACGATGGCCGAGGCCAGGCGCAGGCGCTGGCGCATGCCGAAGCTGTAGGCCTTGATGGCGCGGCCGCGGCTCTCCAGCAGCCCGACCGCGGCCAGGGCCTTGTCGGTTCTCTCCGTTGCCCCGGCGCCGGCGAAGCCGTGCAACCGGGCCAGCAGCCGGATGAAGGCGCCGCCGCTCATCTCGTTGTAGGCGCTGTCGTGCTCGGGGCAGAAGCCGACGCGGCGGAAGAGGCCCGGGTTGCCCCACACCGGCTCGCCGAAGACGGTCAGTTGGCCGATCTTGGGCTTGAGCTGCCCGGCGGCGATCTTCAGGAAGGTCGACTTGCCGGCGCCGTTGGGGCCCAGCAGGCCGGTGATGCCGCCGGCGACCTCCAGGTTGATGTCGCTGATGCCCAGGATGTTGCCATACCACTTGGACAGCTTCTCGGCCTTGAGAACGGTGCTCATGCGCCCGCCTCCGCTTTGCGGATGCGCCAGGCGAGGAGCCACAGGGACAGGGCGGTGATGGCCAGCGGCAGCAGCAGCGACAGCCAGGCGGGGAAGTGGAAGGCCGGCCGCAGGCCGAAAAGGAAGGCTCCCAGCTGGCGGATGTTGCCGGGCAGGGAGACCAGGAAGGCGTAGTCGCTCTTGAAGATGGCGCGCAGGACATGGGCCAGGTTGTTGGAGAAGATGTAGACCAGGAAGATGGCGATCTGGACGAACTTGACGTTGGGGCTCAGGCTGGACAGGGCCAGGGTGAGGGAGGCCAGGCAGGCGCTGGCAACCAGGGGGAAGGCCACGATGCCCAGCAGCACGCCGGGCGCGACCGCCAGGCTGCCGCTGAACAGCATCTTGAAGAGCAGCAGCAGGATGCCCGGGACCAGGGTGAAGGCCAGCAGGTAGAAGAGGAGGATGCCCAGCTTTCCCGCCAGGTAGTCGAGGCGCGACAGCGGCCGGGCGAAGTAGAGGGGGAAGGCCTTGGACTTGAGGTCGGAGGCGACCAGGTCGGCACCGCTGAAGACGCTGAGAATGACCAGCATGAAGGTCAGGAAGCCGTTGCTGTAGAAGGTGTTGAACAGCTCGGCGTCGCTCTTGAGCAGGCGCACCAGCTCGCCCAGGATCTTCAGCTCGGGCTTGGTCGAGGCGTAGACGGCGACCAGGAAGACGAAGAAGGAGGAGGCGCAGAGGGAGAAGACGAGCTTGGCGTACTTCTTTTTGAAGACGGAGCGGATGCCGTTGCGGGTGATGGGCAGCCAGTGGCGGCGCGCCGGGGCGAACTCCCCCTGCCAGCGGCTGTAGCCCTTCTGCCTAATTTCCATTGGCGCTCCGGATCACGTCCATGAAGGCATCCTCCAGCGAGGTGCGGCTCTGGCGGAAGTGGCGGATTTGCGCGCCGTGCTCGCCGGCGGTGCGGAACAGGGTCGCGGCCCCGGTGCCTTCGGGCGGCATGACGTGGAACAGGCCCTGGTCGCGCTCCTCGACCGCCCAGCCCGCCCGTGCCAGCGCGGAGAAAAAATCCGCCGCGCCGCCCACGGCCTTGATCTCGAAGACGTTGCGCCGGTCGCGCTTCAGGTCGGCGATCGCCTCCTGCGCCGCGATGCGGCCCTCGTTCATGATGACCACGCGGCGGCAGGAGCTCTCGATGTCGGGCAGCAGGTGCGAGGAGAGGATGATGCTCATGCTCCCCTGGCCGGCGATGTCGCGGATCAGCTCCAGCATCTCCTGGCGGCCGGCGGGGTCCATGCCCGAGGTCGGCTCGTCCAGCAGCAGCAGCTTCGGATCGTGGACCAGCGCCTGGGCCAGCTTCAGGCGCTGCTTCATGCCGGTGGAGTAGGTCTCCACCTGGCGGTAGCGCGACTCCTCCAGCCCCACGTAGTAGAGGACGTCGTGGGCCCTTTTCATGGCCTCCTGGCGGGGCATGCCGCTCAGTTCGCCCAGGTAGGCGGTCAGCGAGACGGCGTCCAGCCCGGGGATCAGGCAGTCGCTTTCGGGCATGTAGCCGATCAGGCGGCGCCGCAGCTTCCGCCCCGCGCCCAGCGGCTGGTCCATGACCGTGCCGCCGCCCGAGGCCGGACGCAGGAACCCCAGCAGCAGCTTCATCAGGGTGGTCTTGCCGGCGCCGTTGGGGCCGAGCAGGCCGAAGATGCCGGGCGGCAGGGCCAGCGATACGTCGCGGACGGCCTCGACGTCACCGTAGCGGAAACGGACGTTTTCCAGGCGGATGATCTCTTCCATGGGGTTCCGCCCGACTATACGCAGCGGTCGGGGCGAAAGTTCTCGGCGGGCGCTGGAACCGTTCCCTTTTTATTTTCGTTATGCTATATTCTGCGCCGTGGTCAGTTTCCGAGGCTGCCCGCGCAACAAGGAGTGTGCAATGAAAAAGAAAATGCTGGCCTTATCCCTGGTCCTGGTGGTGATGCTGCTGGCCCCGGCCTGCAAGAAGAAGGCCGCGGTTGGGGTGAACAGCGAGGCCCTGCTGGCCATGGTCCCTGAGGGGGCCCTGATGGTCATGGCCTTCGATTTTCAGCGCTTCGCGGCGCTGAACTTCTTCGACAAGGCGCTGAAGGAGGACTGGAAGAAGAACGCCAAAGGGGCCAAGGATTTCAAGGATTACCAGGAGTTCGTGCAGAAGACGGGCATCGACCTGCAGCAGGACGTCTACATGGTGGTCGGCGCCGTCTTCGGCAGCTTCGACGACAAGGCCGCGCAGCCGTTGTTCATCGGCAGCCTGAAGTACGACCGGGCCAAGCTGCTGTCCGTCCTCAAGGAGAAGGGCACCATCCAGGCCGAGGAGCCCTACGGCGGCCGCACCCTGTACACGCTGAAGGGCGAGGACTCGTCCAAGGAGATGCGCCTGGTCTTCATGAACGACGCCTGCATCGCGGTGGGCTCGCCCATGGCCATCAAGAAAGCCGTCGACCTGGCGGCCAGGAAGGGCAAGAGCGTGCTGCAGACACCGGCGATGATGAAGTACGTTGACTCGCTGGACAGGAAGAGCATGTTCTGGCTGGCCGTGGGCAGCATTCCCGGCAAGGTGAAGGAACAGACGGGCGGTGGCATGATGCCGGTCGACCTGAGCCAGGCCGAGGCCTTCACCGCCGTGGCCGACTTCAAGAACAAGACCCTCTCCGGCGAGCTGCGCCTGGTCTCGCAGAACGAGGCCGGCAACAAGCAGATTGCCGACATGCTCAACGGGCTGAAGGCGCTGGGCGCCATGGGCTCCGCCAAGGAACCCGAGCTGGGCGAACTGCTCAACGGCATCCAGCTGAGCTCAGCCGCCGACCATGTCAAGCTGACGTTCAGCATGTCCGAGGCGCTGCTGGACAAGCTGGGCGCCAAGGCCAAGGACAAGGCCCAGGGCATGATGCCGCCGGCGATGCCCGGCGCGCCGGCCATGGGGGAGGAATAAACCGGCCATTGACCGCCGTCGCCATTGAGCGTCCGGGGCGTCCCGGCGCCGCCTGGAGGTTCCAGCCATGAACTGGCCATTCGTCCTGCCCATCCTGTTCCTGCTGCTGCCGGCCGTCCTGTATGTCATCGGCGGCCGAAGGAAGAATGGCGGCCTGTTCCGCCAGACGCTGCCGCAGCTGCTGCTGCTTTTCCTGACCAGCGCCGCCGTCTCCCTGCTCCACAGCAGCTGGCTGCGCGACCTGCCCCTTGCTCCGCGCCTGCGCTTCTTCCTCTGGCTTTTCTTCTGGTTCTTCATGGTGGTGCTGGCCGTCAAGACGGTGGCCTATCTCGTCTTCGACGTCCTGGTTCTGAAGCGCCAGGGAGTGCGCTATCCCAAGCTGATCAAGGATGTGGCCGTCTTCATCCTCTTCGTCGCCGGCGTGCTGCTGATCCTCAAGTACTACCTGGGCCTTCCGATCTCTGGCCTGCTGGCATCGACGGCGGTGCTGACGGTGGTGGTCGGCTTCGCGTTGCAGGACGTGCTGGGCAACCTGTTCTCCGGCATCGTCCTGCACTTCGAGGATTCCTTCAAAATCGGCGACTGGGTGCGCATCGGCGAGCGCCAGGGTCGGGTGGAGCAGTTCGGCTGGCGCTCGTTCAAGGTGCGCACCATCGACCGCGAGCTGATCGTCATCCCCAACCAGTCGGCTTCCAAGGCCGAGGTCCTGATCTTCGGCGCCGGCGGCCAGCCGGTGGCGCTGCGCATCCCGGTCGGGGCCGGCTACGGCGACAGCCCCGACCGGGTGGAAGCCGCCATCCTCGGCGCCCTGGCCGCCATGCCCGGCGTCCGCCGCGAGCCGGCGCCGGCCGTGCAGGTGAGGGGCTTCGGCGATTTTGCCATGAACTACGACGTCAAGATCTGGATCGATGATTTCGAGCAGCACAACGTCATCGCTTCCGACGCGCGCCGGCGCATCTGGTACGCTTTCCGCCGCCAGGGTATCGAGATCCCCTTCCCCAAGCGCGACGTCACCATGAAGCCGGAGCGAAGCGAGGAGTTCGCGGTTGCCGAGCTGGCCGCGGCGCTGCGCCAGAACGCCGTGCTGGCCGCGCTGGCGGACGGCGATTTTCAGGCCCTGGCCGCGGCGGCGGGCCGCCGGGTCTTCGGCGCCAACGAGACGGTCATTCGCGAGGGGGAGGCGGGCGACTTTTTTTACCACATTCATTCGGGGTCGATGGCCGTGCTCAAGGACGCCCGCTTCATCGCCCGTCTCGGCCCCGGCGATTTCTTCGGCGAGATCTCGCTGGTCACCGGTGAAAAGACCAACGCCACCGTCATGGCCGAGCGCGAGAGCGTGGTGCTGACCATCCCCTCCGTCCGCTTCCAGCAGGTGGTGGACATGAACGAGGCCATGGCCCGGAAACTGGCCGAGGTGATCACGCGCCGCCAGAACGAGACGCGGGCCGCCGGAGAGAAGAACCGCGTTGCCGGCACCGTCGCGCTGCGCAAGGAATCCGCCAACCTGCTGAAGCGCATCCTGAAGTATTTCGGCCCGAAAGCGTGACCGGGGCTAGCCTGCGGCCGCCTTGCGGCGCTGGATGGAGTAGACCCCTCCCAGTTCGCGCAGGCGCGAAGTGATCTCTTCCAGCTGGAACATGTCCCGCACCTCGAAAACGATCTGCACGCGGGCCACGGCCTGGCTGGCCGGCTCCATCTCGATCTTCTTGATGTTGGATCCGCCGGCGGCGATGACGCCGGTGATGCTGCTGAGCATGCCCGGCTTGTCGTCGGCCAGCAGCCGCAGCTTGACCCGGTAGGAATAGTCGGGGGCCTCGTTCCAGCTGACGCGCTTCAGGCGCGAGGGGATATCGGTGTGGACGTTGGGGCAGGCCTTGCGGTGCACGACCAGGCCGCGGTTCTTGGTGACGTAGCCGACGATCTCCTCGCCCTTGATCGGGTGGCAGCACTTGGCGAAGGTGAAATCGATGTCGCCCTGGCCTTCGACGCGGACCAGCTTGTGGCGCTCGCCGCGCCGCGGCGCCGCCCGGCGCGGCGGTTTGATGGCGACGGCGCCGGCCTCGGGGAACAGGCTCTTCAGCGCCAGGCGGTTCAGCGTCCGGCGCCCGCCGCCCACGTCGCGCAGGAACGTCTCCAGGTCGTCGTACCCCAGCGCCTTGATCCGGCGGGCGATGTCCTGGTCGTTGAAGGCGAGATGGTGGCGGCGGCCGTATTCGCGCAGCACCTTCTGCCACAGGCGCCGGCCCCTGACCAGGTCCCCGGCCGATTCCTCCTTCTGCAGCCAGGCCATGATGCGCTTCTTGGCGCGGGTGGTGGCCGCGAAGCGCAGCCAGTCGGCGCTGGGGCTGCTGTCCTTCTGGGTGAGGATCTCCACCACGTCGCCCGAGCTCAGCCGCGTGCGCAGCGGCACCAGCTTCTCGTTGACGATGGCGCTGCGGCAGTGGTCGCCGACCTCGGAGTGGATGGCGTAGGCGAAGTCGACGGGGGTGGCCCCGGCCTTGAGGTTGACGACCTTGCCCTTGGGGGTGAAGACATAGATCTCGTTGGGGGTGAGGTCGCGCTTGACCAGGCTGAGGAACTCCTTGGGATCGGGGTTGGTTTTGTGGTAGTCGATCATTTCGCGGAACCATTCCAGGCGGTGGTCGTTCTCCAGGAAGGCCAGCCCCTCCTTGTACTTCCAGTGGGCGGCGATGCCCTCCTCGGCGTTGCGGTGCATCTCCTGGGTGCGGATCTGGATCTCGAACTTGACCCCCTCGCGGGTGATGACGGTGGTATGGATCGACTGGTAGAAGTTGCTCTTGGGGTTGGTGATGAAATCGCGCCAGCGGCTGGGGATGTGCACCCACTGCTGGTGGATGGCGCCCATGATGACGTAGCAGTTGGCCACGGTGTCGGTGATCACGCGTAGCGCCAGCAGGTCGTAGACGTTCTCCAGCTCGATGTTCTGCTTCTGCAGCTTGCGGAAGATGGAAATCTCGCGCTTGATGCGGTACTGGATCTCGGCCTGGATCTTCAGCTCCTTGAGCAGCGCCTGGATCTGCTTCTTGAGCCCCTCCACCTGCGTCAGCGCCCACTCGGTCTTGTCGCCGACCTCGCCCTGGATGCGCCGGTACTCCTCGGGGTGCAGGTACATGAAGGAGAGGTCCTCCAGCTCGTCGCGGATCTTGCCCATGCCCAGGCGGTAGGCGATGGGGGCGTAGATCTCCAGCGTTTCGCGGGCGATCTTGATCCGCTTCTCGTCGGGCAGCGGGGCCAGGGTGCGGATGTTGTGCAGGCGGTCGGCCAGCTTGATCAGGATGACGCGCACGTCGGCGGTCATGGCGATGATCATCTTCTTCAGCGTCTCGGCCTGGGCGTCCTCGACGTCCACCTCCGAGATCTTGGAGATCTTGGTCACGCCCCAGACGATGTCGCTGATCTCCTGGCCG
>CAZLSH010000027.1:21187-21970 GCA_964562095.1 uncultured Clostridia bacterium
GGCGGACCAGGTCCTCGCGGCTGTACTGCGAATCCTCGATCACGTCGTGCAGCAGCCCGGCGGCGATGGAAATCTCGTCGAGGCGCATGTCGGCCAGGATGCCGGCCACGGTTAGCGGGTGGGTGATGTAGGGCTCGTTGGAGAGCCGGCGCTGGTTCAGGTGGGCCTCGGTGGATATGGTGTAGGCCTTTTTCAATAGGGCGATGTTGGCCTCGGGGTAATAACTCAGGATGCGTTCCTGCAGTTCGTGAAAGCGCTTGATCATTTTCAACTATTATATATCAATTTCCCGTTATATCCACAGGACAGGCGAAAATGCCTTGACCGGAGCTGGAAAAGAATATATCCTTGAGCCATGATCCGGATCAACAGCGGCCTGTACAAGGGAAGGGTGCTGCGCGGCGGCAAGAGCCCGCTCATCCGCCCCACCATGTCCAAGGTCAAGCTCACCTTCTTCGACATCCTGCAGACCGGCGTCAAGGAGAAGATCTTCCTCGACGGCTTCGCCGGCAGCGGCAACATCGGCATCGAGGCGCTGTCGCGCGGCGCCGAGTACGTGGTGTTCATTGACGACCTGCCCGAGGCGGCCCGCGCCATCCGTCACAACATCGAGAAAATCGGCATCGCCCCCGATTTCTACCGCGTCATCTGCGGCGATTTCAACCGCTCGATCATCGCCCTGGCCAAGGACGGCTTCCGCTTCGACCTGGCCTACCTCGACCCGCCCTACGCCATGCTGGAGTACGCCAACCCGCTGAAGGTCATCCACAAGCGCGGCGTGCT
>CAZLSH010000027.1:21980-26171 GCA_964562095.1 uncultured Clostridia bacterium
GCGCCCGGCGCGGCTGCGCTTCGCCAGCCCGTATTTCACCCGCGTGCGCAGTCAGCACATCGGCCGCGAGTGCCTCGACTTCTTTTCCTACGGCGACGGGGAAGCTCCCCCGGCAACGGGGGCGGAGACGAAATGAGGCGCGCCGTTGCCGCGCTGCTGCTGCTGGCGGCGCTGCCCCTGGGCGCCCGCGTCTATCCGCAGTTCGGCGTGGAAACCTTCCTGGGCAGCGCCTACGGCCTGTTCTCGCTGGCCCCCTGGGGCGGTGTGCGCGTCCCGCTCGCCGCGACCTCCTCGCTGATCGTCAAGTTCCGCCGCCAGTCCATCGCCTTCGACGTCGAGGACGACGAGGGGCTGCGCCGCCGTTTCAAATCCTCGCTGAACATGTTCACCGGCGTCTACTATTACCAGAAAAAGGGGCTCGACATGTACGCCGCCCTGTTCCAGATGTCCGGCAGCGACGGCTACAACGCCAGCGGCGCCGACGTCGGGCTGGCCGTCAGGCTGTTCAGGGGCCTCGCCGCCGAGACGGGCTTCTACCTGCTCAACGAAAAATCGATCCTCTGGTACCCCGACGAGGCGCTGCGGCGCATCTCCACCTATGTCTGGCATATCGGCGCCAAGGTCGCGGTCCTGCCCCGGCTGGAGCTCCACCCGCAGCTTCATTTCGGCGGCAACAACGAGAAGGTCGGCATGTTCGCCTACGCGCTGGGCCTGAACTTCACGCCGCGCGATCCCATTTATATTTCGCTGACCTATCAACGCTACAGCGAGAACGACGAGTACCGCTTCAGCGGCAATTATTTATCCGGGGGCATCAACTTCTATTTTTAGGTTCACGGAGGTGAGATGGCGGCACGGCGGATCAGGGTGCTGGCGGTCCTGGGCACGCGGCCGGAGGCGATCAAGCTGGCCCCGGTCATCGCCCGGCTGCGCGCCCACCCGCGCTTCCGCGTTAGCGTCTGCGCCACCGCCCAGCACCGGCAGATGCTGGACCAGGCCCTGGACGCCTTCGCCATCACCCCCGACATCGACCTGGACCTGATGCGCGCCGGCCAGGAGCCCGACGACGTCGCCGCCGCCGTCCTCCGCGCCATGCGCCCCGTGCTGCGGGCGGAGAAGCCGCGGGCGCTGATCGTGCAGGGCGACACGACCACCGCCTTCGCCGCCGCCCTGGCCGCGTTCCACCAGCGCGTGCCGGTGGCCCACGTCGAGGCCGGGCTGCGCACCGGCGACCGCTATTTCCCCTTTCCCGAGGAAACCAACCGCCGGCTGCTGACGACGCTGGCCGATCTCCATTTCGCCCCCACCGCCGGAGCACGGCGCAACCTGCTGGCCAGCGGCGTGGCCGCCGGCGCCATCTGGGTGACCGGCAACACCGTCGTCGACGCCCTGCGCCTGGTGCGGCACCGGCTGCGGGCGCCCGCGGCGCGCCGGCGCTGGCTGGACTATTTCCGCCGCGCCTGGGACCTGGATTTGGATGAGGGCGGCCCCCAGGTCATCCTGGTCACCGGCCACCGCCGCGAGAGTTTCGGCCTGCCGCTACGGCAGGTCTGCCTGGCGCTGCGCGACGTTGCCCGCCGTGACCGCAGCCTGCGCATCGTCTATCCTCTGCATCTCAATCCCAGCGTACAGCAGCCGGTGCGCTCCCTGCTGGGTGCGGAGTGGAACATCCGTCTCATCGAGCCGCTGGCCTATGAGCCGTTCATCTTCCTGATGGATCGTGCCCGCCTGGTGCTGACCGATTCGGGCGGCATCCAGGAGGAAGCCCCGGTCCTGGGCAAGCCGGTACTGGTCATGCGCCGGGAAACGGAACGCCCGGAAGGACTGGCCGCGGGCCAAGCCGAGCTGGTGGGCACGGAGCGCCGGGCGATCGCGCGCCGGGTCATGGAGCTGCTGCGCGACCCGGCGGGCTGCCGGCGCATGGCGCGTCCGGCCTCCCCATACGGCGACGGTCGTGCCGCCGGACGCATCGTCGCCGTGCTGGCGCGCCGCCTGGGGGGCGCATGAGACGCGCCGGCTGGCTGGCGACCGCCGCCTTCCTCCTGGGCCTGGCCGCGCCCGCTTCGCTCACGGCATCCTCCGGCAAGGCCCTGATCCTGTATGACGGCGAGCCCGGGCGCTCCGACGGCTTTCTCTCCGCCCGCTACACCCAGCACCTGCTGGGCCATTTCGACCTCGAATGGGTGCGCCTGCGGCCGGTTTCCGCCTGCGCACCCGGGGAGGCCGCCAACGCCGATTTTCTGTTCATCATCTGCGAGGAAGGGCGGACGCCCCTGCCGCCGGCCCTGCTGGAGGCCGTGGTCGGGCGCCGGGGCCCGATCGTCTGGGTCAACCAGCAGCTGGACGAACTGCTCGACCTGGCGCCGGGGCGCTTTCCGCTGCGGGCCGGCGCGGAAGTCAGCGGCCGCGACTGGCGGGTGACGTACGGCGATCACGCGTTCAGCAAGGAGGACAGCCAGCTGCAGACGCTGATCCCCGGCAAGGGCGGCTGCCGCGTCGTGGCCTGGGCCGGGGAAGCCGGCGGCCAACGCCTGCCCTACGTCGTTCACGGATCCAACCTCTGGGCTTTCGCCGATTCGCCCTTCGCCTACGCCCGCGAGGGCGGGCGCTGGCTGGTCTTTTGCGACCTGCTGCACGATATCCTCGGCCGGGACCACGATCCGTCACGGCGCGTCCTTTTGCGCATCGAGGACGTCACGCCGCTGAGCGACCCCGCCGCCATCCGCCTCATCAGCGATTTCCTGGCCGCCGAGGGCGTTCCCTTCCAGATCGCGCTGGTCCCGATCTACCGTGACCCGGCCAGCCAGCAGGAGGTATTCCTCGCCGAGAAACCCGAGCTGCTCGCGGCGCTGCACGACGCCGTCGGCAAGGGGGCGGCCATCGTCATGCACGGCGTCAGCCACCAGTACCATGGCGCCAGCACCGACGATTTCGAGTTCTGGGACGTGGTTGCCGGCCGCCCCATCCCGGAGGCCAGCGAGGAATGGCTGCGGCGGCGCATCGAGCAGGGGTTGTCCGCATGCTGCCGCAACGGGCTCTACCCCATTGCCTGGGAAACGCCTCATTATGCCGCCGGCCAGCGCGACTACCGTCTCATCGGCGGCTTTTTCGACACGTTCCATGACCGGCCGATGGCGGCCGACATCGCCGACTCGCAGGTGCTGGCGCCGTATGCCTACCGCCTGCCGGAGCCGGGCATCCAGGTCATTCCCGAGAACCTCGGCTACATCTCGTCCGGCAAACGGGCGGCCGATGCCGCCGCCATGCTGCGCAGCCTGGGCAACATGGGGGCGGTGCGCGACCCGCTGGCGGCATTTTTCTTTCACCCGTTCCTGCCCCTGGCGGACCTGCAGCATCTGGTGCGCGAGATCAAGCTGCGCGGCTGGACGTTCGCCTCGCTGCGCGATTTCCCCTGCAACGTGCGCGGCGAGGGGCGCTGGATCACCACCGCCGGCGGCGACGGCGGCGTGGTGCTGCTGAACCAGTACCTGCATGAAGTCACGCTGGACCCGCGTGGCAAGGTGAAGCGCGAGGCCTATTCTCCGCAGCGCCTGTCCGGCACCGTTCGGCGCCGCGTCGACCTGCAGCCGGGCGAACTGCACGTCATGGAGGCGGTCGACCTGCTTCCCGCAACCCGGGCCCAGGGCGGGTGGCGCCGCGCCGGCTCCTGGCTGGGCGGGCTGTTCCGGAGCGAAAAGTCGCAGCCGCTGACCCTGACGCGCACCCTGCTGTTGGCCAGCCGCACCCAGACCGAGGCCGACCGCAACAACCAGCGCAGTTACGCCTCGCTGCTGCAGGTCTTTGGCTTCGCCCCCCAGGTGCGCGAACTGGGGCGCCAGCGCGACTTCTCCCTGGACGGCTTCGACCTGCTGGTCGTGCCCCAGGGGGCGGCCGCCGAGCTCATGACGGTGGAGCGCAACACAGTGCTGGAATTCATCGAACGCGGCGGCACCCTG
Source organism: uncultured Clostridia bacterium (assembly GCA_964562095.1). Classification (GTDB taxonomy): domain Bacteria; phylum Acidobacteriota; class Aminicenantia; order UBA2199; family UBA2199; genus UBA2199. The sequence goes on from CAZLSH010000027.1 coordinate 25,937, forward strand.
ATCACCGACGGCCGCAGCGACCTGGCGGAGAAACTGGGTTTCCGCTTCCTGGCGCAGGCGATCTATGTCTCGCGGGTGCGCGAGCTCTCCATGCCCCTGCCGGCCTATGGCTGGAACCCGGCCGTGGTGATCAATCCCTTCCGCGCCGAGGCCGGCCAGGTCCTTTGCCTGGACGACGCTTCCGGCCAGCCGCTGGCCGTGGTCAAGGAGGTGGGGCGCGGCCGGGTACTGTACT
>CAZLSH010000028.1:0-7695 GCA_964562095.1 uncultured Clostridia bacterium
CCATCGCTGTCAGAAAATCGATTACTTCCTGATTGCCGACATGACAAGCAATTTTGAAGAACTCAATCGTTTGATGAATCGCATGAACAGAATTTCCTTTTTCTTCCTCAATCCTGATATCCGCCACCACAAGATTGTGTAAATCCCTCAACGCCGTATTCTTCCTGGATAGCTCCGTTATATAAACCGGGTCATAGGGATCACGCGAATTCAAATCCCAGTTGCACTCTGGAATTGCCGCCGCCTGCCATATTGACTTCAACGCCATTCGGGGCTATGATGGCCTTTCCCAAGGAGGAACCATGAAGAAAGCATTATTGGCATTGATCGTTGTCCTGGCGGTGGCGCTGCTGCTTCCAGCCGACGTGTACATTAAGACCAACGTTCACACCGACGCCTTCGAGATGATGGGCCAGAAGCAGCCGGCCAAGGACGAGGTCACCGAGCAGTGGGTGAGCAGCAGCCAGCTGTTCAACCGGCAGGGCGAGCGGGTGACGATCCTGGACATGAAAAAGAACGTCATGTTCCTTGTCAACCTGAAGGAGAAGAACTACGTCGAAGCGCCCCTGCCCCTGGACATGGCCAAGCTTCTGCCCCCCGAGGCCGCCCAGATGGCGGCGATGATGAAGGTGACGGTCAAGATCGCGCCCAACGGCCAGAGCAAGAAGATCGGGCAGTGGAACTGCTCCGGCTACAATGTCGACATGAACATGATGATGATGCAGATGAAAATGGTCATCTGGGCCAGCACCGACGTGCCCTTTGACTGGAAGCTGTTCTCCAAGATGTACGCCAACGTCTCCAAGATGCAGTTCATGGACGACGCCTCCATCGCCGAGTTCGCCAAGATCAAGGGCTTCCAGATCGGCTCGGAGATGAGCATGGACATGATGGGCAGCAAGATGAAGGTGGTCAGCCAGGTGGTGGAGATCTCGCAGAAGACCGCCCCGGCCGGCCTCTATTCCGTCCCCGCCGGCTTCACCAAGGAAAAATCCCTCTCCATGAAGGACATCGGCGGCCGGCAATAAGCCTCGGCGCCATCGTTTTCAATCCAGGGCGGCTCCGGTAGCCGCCCTTTTTTTTATCCCGGACTGATCCCCTTTTTGTTCCCAATCCCTGAGTCCTTCCATCATCACATCACAAAATTCATTATTGACAATATCTATTTCCGGAGTCACATGGAAATCCTTCAAATCGACGCCCGGCAATAAGCCCCATCGCCATCTTTTTCAATCCAGGGCGGCTCCGGTAGCCGCTTTTTTGACCTTGACTCACACTCCCTTTATTCCCAATCCCTGATTCCTTCATAAACGCATCACAAAATTCATTATTGACAGCATCCATCCCCGGAGTCATATGGAAAGCCTACAAGGAGGTGTCATGTCCCTAAAAGCATGGCTGGGAATCGTATTGCTGTTGAGTTTGTGCCTGGCTCCTGCGCTGCCCCTGAGGGCCGAGGATGAAGGCTGCAAGCGGATCGATCCTGTTCCCGAAAGGTTCCTGAGCTGGGAGGAACTGCTGAGTTATTTCGATGGCAACGTCCAGGTCGAAACGGGTCAGCCCGAGGCATCGCCGTTCCGGAGTCCGGAAGCGGCAACTGGGCCGGAGACCGCGTCTTTCTGGGGTTTCGATGAGGCGATCAGGATCAATGGCGTCCAGTATTTCGCCAAGTACATCAAAAACACGCTGGTGAAATCGAACGCCCTCGGAGTGGACGACGTCTCGTTCCTCTGCACCGTAGCCAACGGACAGACCAGCTCCGTTACGGAAACGAGAACGACGGGCGGCACATTCAGCATTTCGATCGCGGGAATCGAACTCTTGAAAAAGATCAAGGATATTTTCAGGGGAACGGCCGGACTCTCGGTGAATTTTACGAAAACAAAAACGGTGACGAAAGGCACGACCTACTCGTTTCCTAGCAATTGTGCCGGATTCAATGGGGCCTCATTCTATATCGGCACCGCCTACGACCTCTATAAATACACTTACGACATCGCCCCGGTCATATCGCAGGCCGGCGATCGCCGTCCCTGCCTGCTGGAATGCCGCAAGTTGCCGGCAGATGAAATGGAAGCGTGCCAGGCCCAATGCAACATGCTCTATCCCGATTACCCGGACATGAGCAGGATTTCCCGGTATGAATTGCACATCTATGTCCCCCGGCCATTTCTTTGGAGCGTTTGCACCAACGGGCCAGGCTGATCGTCAGGCCGGGGGATGATTCTTGACAAAATGACATTTCGCCAGTGGTTTCATTTTGCCTGATCAGCGGCATGGATCCTGCCGAAATCCATGCCGGAAGAGGAAGGCCGATCGTTTGAATCAGCAGCCAGCAGGAGCAAGCGCTGAACCATCCCGCGAAGGGAGATGTCCTCATGCAAAGAGATCATCTGAATTCTTTCACGCAGTCCTGCAAAGAATTCCATCGCCGTGATGGTCCAGGGTTGCTTCTGCTGGCTACTGTCTGCACACTACTGCCTTCAAGCTACGGCAGCAACGGGGTCAGGTCTCCAGATTCCAGAGATCAGATTGATGGAACGTTTGTGCACCCATGCCGGGATTTCCGTTTTTCATATCCTCTAGTCCGTTCTTTCTTTCTACTGACTACTAACTACTGACTACTGTCTACTCGTCTTCTATGGCGTTGAATATCTTCTTCAGCGCATAAATGACCTCGGCCGGGGCGACGGGGCGGGTGGGGTTGAACAGGCCGCCGGCGTCGAGGGTAAGCACCTGGGAATTGAGCAGCAGGGTGATGGCCGAGTACTCCTTGTGCAGCGGCGACAGGTCGGCGGCGACCGGCGTCTCGCCGGGCGGCGTGAAGCGCAGGACGCGCCCTTTGCCTTTCAGGTAGTCGATCAGCGCCTGCAGGGTGACGGCGAAGCGGGCGCGGTCGGGGGCGGCGAAGCGCTGGAAGGAGTGGTCGGGCCGGGCGCGCATGATGCCGGCGGTGACGGTCTTGATGATCTGCTCCCTGGCGAACGAGCCGTCGATGTCGGTGAGGATCTCGGGGGCGCGGTCCAGCTCGAGATGGCGGTCGAAGTAGAAGCCGATCAGCGCCGCCAGCTCCTCGCGGTTGATCTCGCTCTTGAAGAAGATGCGCTTGAACTTCTCGGGCAGGGTCATTTCCTGGAAGCGGTCGCGCAGGCGCTGCTTTTCCTTCTCCAGGAAGGGATCGCCGGGCTTCAGCGCCAGCAGGCGGTCCAGGGTGACGATGGCCAAGTCGAATTTTTCACTTTTTTCGTAGATGGCGGCGAGCTTGAGCAGCACGTTCTCGTTGTGCGGCTCCTTGTCCAGCACGGCCTCGTAGCGCGGCAGGCTGCGCTGCAGGTCGCCCCGGGCGTAGTCATGTTCGGCGATCTGCAGGGTGATGGCCGTCATGTCGGGGGAATAGAAGGATGCCTGCTCGAGGGCGCGAAGGTAGCGCTCATCGTCCCGTCCCTTGGCCTGTTCCGCCTCCAGCAGGTGGGCCTGGGTGGCGTCGGCGCGGATGGACCCGTATTTCAGCTTGATCCAGGCGTCGTCAGGGGCCTGGAGCAGCAGGTCGCCGTAGGCGCGGAAGGCTTCGGGCGTGCGCCCCTCGAGCTCCAGGATCATGGCCCGGCCCATGCCGGCCTCGAGGTTGGCGGGATTGGTTTCCAGGGCGCGGGCGAACTGCTCGCCGGCGGCGGAGTATTTCCGGCGCGACAGGAAGACGTAGCCGAAAGCCGCCTGCTTCTTGTCCAGCGGGGCCGCGCTGTTCTGGAACGAGCGGTAGGCCGCCTCGCTGTCGCCCTGGCGCAGCTGTTCCCAGCCCTGGCGGTAGAAGGAATCGAGGTAGGTGTCGCCGGGGACGGCCGGCAGATGGAAATCGACGGTGACGGGCTTGACGCCTCCGCAGGCGACGAAGAGCAGAACGAGCGCCGCAAGCAGCATCGCTTTCATCGGATCATACCTCCATGCGTTTCCCTGAATTGTAGCATTTTCCCCCGGGAACATAAAATTACGGCCTGGAAGCCAGCGCCGGCCCGGCTTTTCTCCAGCACGATGGCCCAGCGGCCCAGGGCGTCCAGCTGCTGCTCGTCGTCCACCTCGACGGTGTAGGAGGCGTAATCGGCGAAATAACGCCGGAAGACCTCATCCTTGAGCGCCGCCAGGCCGGTGCCCTCGATGGCCGAGATGAATAGCGGACCGGGTTCGCCGTCTGCGCCCGGTCGCTCGCGGTCCCGGCAGAGGTCGATCTTGTTGAAAACGGGGACGATGCGGGCCGGGTCGACGCCGAGCTGGCGCAGCACCTTTTCCACCTCGTCTTTCTGCCCCGTCCAGTCGGGGTGGGTCATGTCGATCACGTGCAGGAGCAGGTCGGCCTGGCGCACCTCCTCCAGCGTGGCGGTGAAGGAGGTGAACAGCTCCGCGGGCATGTCGCGGATGAAGCCCACCGTGTCGGACAGGATGAAGTAATAGCCGGGATGGGCATCGTGCAGGTCGACGCGGCGCAGCAGGGGATCGAGGGTGGCGAACAGCTTGGGGGAGATGAAGACGTTCTCGCCGGTCAGGGCCTGGAACAGCGTCGATTTTCCCGCCGAGGTGTAGCCGACCAGCGACACCAGCGGCACGGGCAGCTCGCGGCGGTTGCGGCGCTGCAGGTCGCGGTTGCGCGTCACCCCCTTCAGCTTCTGGCGGATGCGGGCGATCTTGTCCCTGATCTGCCGGCGGTCGGCCTCGAGCTTGGTCTCGCCCGGGCCGCGCGTGCCGATGCCGCCGCCCAGGCGCGACAGGCCCACTCCCTTGCCGGTGAGGCGGGGCAGCAGGTAGAGAAGCTGCGCCAGCTCGACCTGCAGCTTGCCCTCCTGGCTGCGGGCGCGGGCGGCAAAGATGTCGAGGATCAGGCGGCTGCGGTCGATGACCTTGACGCCCAGGGCGTCCTCCAGGTTGCGCTGCTGCAGCGTCGTCAGCACATTGTGGAACACCACCAGCCCGGCGCCGCCGGCGGCGATCATCCGCCGCAGCTCCTCGACCTTGCCCTGGCCGACCAGGGTGCGGCGATCGGGGGCGGGCCGCCGCTGCCAGGCCTGGCCGGCGACGACGGCGCCGGCGGCGCGGCACAGGGCCCGCAGTTCGCCCATGCCGGCCGCGATCGCGTCGTCCCTCATGCCGGCCGGGAACCAGCCGCAGGTTACGGCTTGTTCGACAGGCATTGGCGGATGAAGGCGATGACGGCATCCGTGTCGGCGGCGGGCAGCCAGCGGATGTCCTTTTCCCGACGGAACCAGGTGAGCTGCCTCTTGGCGAACTGGCGCGAGTGGCGCTGGATCAGCTCGCGAACTGCCTCCAGGCCGATCTCGCCGCGCAGGTGGGAAAGGACTTCCTTGTAGCCGAGGGCGCGGAAAGGCGGGCAGGCCGCCCCGCGCGTGCGCAGCAGCCCGCGGACCTCGTCGACCAGCCCGGAGGCCAGCATGCGGTCGGCGCGGGCGTCGATGGCGCGGTACAGCGCCGGCCGCTCGACGTGCAGGCCGACGCGGATGAAGCGGCAGCCGGCGAACGGCGAATGGCTGAGGAGGAAAACCCGGCTGGGGGGCAGGCCGCTGTTGCGGTGGATCTCCAGGGCGCGGACCAGGCGCAGATGGTCGTTGACACTGATCTTGCGGGCATACTCGGGGTCGATGCGCTCCAGCTCGGCGTGCAGCGCGTCCCAGCCCTTTTCTGCGGCCATTTTTTTCAGTTCTTCGCGGCAGCCGCTCTCCTTGGTCTCGGGGAAGATCCCCTGCAGCATGACGGTCAGGTAGAGGCCGGTGCCGCCGCAGACGACGGGCACGCGGGCGCGCGACCAGATGCCGCAGGCGGCGGCGAACGAGAGCTCGAGAAAGCGGCTGGCATTGAACTGGGCGCAGTCGGGGATGATGTCGATCAGGTGGTGGGGGATGAGGCGGCGCTCGCCGGGAGGGAGCTTGTCGCTGCCGATGTCGAAGCCCTGGTAGACCTGGACCGAGTCGGCCGATATGATCTCGCCGCCCACGGCGCGGGCGACGGCCAGGGCCGTGCGGCTCTTGCCGGCGCCGGTGGGCCCGAGGATCTGGATGACGGGTCCCATCATCCGAGCAGCAGCAGGACGATGAACAGCAGGGCCAGGAAGGCCAGCTGCTGGCGCCGGCGCGTCAGTTGCCTGGCTTGCGGATCCATTGCAGGAGCAGGGTCTCCTGTTCCTTGCCCAGGTGGCGCTTCACGGCATAGATCTCGGCGTAGAGGATCTCCTCGAGCCCGCGCAGGAATTCGCCGCTGGCTTCGTTGAAGTCATCGTACCAGACGCTCTTCAGGATCGACTTGTCGTCGAGGCGGCCGTTGCCGCGGATCTCGACTCCCCGGAAGCAGGGCGGGATGGAATCGAGGATGGCGGTGATGGCGTCGGCGAGGATCGTGTGGGCCACCGGCCCGATCTCCTTGGAAAGGACGCGGTAGATGTATTCGAACTTGGCGTTGTAATGCTCCAGGATTTCTTCGAACGAGATGAATGTCGTCGGCGGGCTGGGAAGCGCATGCGGGGTCTGGGCGCGGCCGGGCTGGGGACGGTCGCAGACCAAGCCCAGGCTGCGCAGCGCGTACAATACCTGCAGGGTGTCGATGCGCAGCAGCTCGCTGCGGGCCAGCACCTCATCCAGGGGGGTGGCCTCGCGCACCAGGGACAGCACGTGGGCCTCGTGGGGCTTCAGGGTCACGATGCCGATGGCGCGGCCGGGGGAGGCGAACAGGTCGGTGCCGGCCGCGAAGCGGCTTTCGATGAATTCACTGTCGGCTATCCGGCGCACGCCTTCCAGGATCGCCTCGGGCACGGGCAGCTCCAGCTGGATGTTCTCCCGGGCGTCCTCGCTCGGGCGGCCGATGTCGTAGCGGCCGGCGCGCAGCGGGAAAAGGGAAAAGACGATGGCGCGCAGCTGGGCGCCGACCTCGCTCCAAAGCTGTTCGGGCGTGAGCAGGCCCAGCTCCAGCAGCGACCGGCCCAGGCGGCTGTGGTTCTTCTGCATGCGCCGCCGGCTCTTTTCCAGCTGGGCGGCGTCGATCACGCCGCGGCCCAGGAGGAAATGGCCCAACGCATCGTCGGCCAGGCTGGACTGGGCGAAGATGATGCGGCCGTCCTGCAGCCACAGCGTCTTGGTGAAACGGGCGGCGGAGATCTTCAGCTGGCCGTCCAGCGCCTGGGCGTGCATGCGCGCCAGGATGGCGGCGACGTCCAGCTCGCCCAGGGACCCGGAGATCGGCAGGTGGCTGTTCATCAGAATTTCAGGGCCAGCTCCTTCTGCTTCAGCTTCAGCTGCTCGCGCTCCTGCTCGATTTGCTCCAGGTAGCTGCGCGACACGTCGCCGCTGGGGTACTTGCCGGAGAAGCAGGCGGTGCAGAAGGAGCGGATGGCCGGGTTCTGCCGGCGCACCGCCGCCTCCATGTCGTGGAGGTCCTGGAAGATCACGCGGTCGGCGCCGATGCGGGCGGCGACCTCGTCTTCATGGACGCCGCTGGCGATGAACTCGGAGCGGGTCTGCATGTCGATGCCGTAGACGCAGGGGTGGGTGAGCGGGGCGGAATAGGAGACGAAGTAGACGTTGCGGGCGCCGGCCTGGCGCACCATCTGGATGATGGAGCGCGAGGTGTTGCCGCGCACGATCGAGTCGTCGACGATCAGCACGTTCTTGCCCTGGAACACGTCGACGATGGGGTTCAGCT
>CAZLSH010000028.1:7705-25768 GCA_964562095.1 uncultured Clostridia bacterium
GGATGGTGCGCCGGCGCAGCTGATCGCCGGGCATGATGAAGGTGCGGCCGATGTAGCGGTTCTTGACCAGCCCCTCGCGGTACTTCAACTTGAGCAGCCGGGCGATTTCGATGGCCGCCGGCCGCGAGGAATCGGGCACCGGCACGACCACGTCGATGGCCATGCCGCTCTTCTGGATGCGGCGGGCGAGCTTGCGCCCGAGGTCGACGCGCGCCTGGTAGACGTTGATGCCGTTGAGATAGGAATCGGGGCGGGCGAAGTAGATGTATTCGAAGATGCAGGGCTTGAACGGCGCCGTCTGCAGCTTCTTCTCGTGGACGGCGCGGTTCTGGTCGATGAACACGGCCGAGCCGGGCGGGACGTCGCGGACATCGCCGAAGCCCAGCAGGTCGAGGGTGACGCTCTCGGAGGCGAAGGCGAAGGCCGGGAGCATCTGGCGGCGGTCGCTGCCGAAGAGCAGCGGCCGCAGGCCGAAGGGATCGCGAAAGGCCACCAGGCCGCGGTCGGCGATGTGGATCACCACCGAATAGGCGCCCTTGACGCGCCGGTACACCTGGCGGATGGCGTTGAATACGCCCTCGGGCGTGATCTCCTGGCGGACCGACTTCTCCAGCGCCTCGGCGAACACGTTGAGAATCACCTCGACGTCGCAGTTGGAATTGATGATCTTGTGGGATTTCTCGAACAACTCCTTCTTCAGCTCGAAAAAATTCACCACGTTGCCGTTGTGGACGGCGGCGATGCCGTAGGGGTGGTTCAGCCAGAAAGGCTGGGCGTCCTCGCCCGTGCCTTCGCCCACGGTGGGGTAGCGGGTGTGGCCCAGGCCGATGGTGCCCTTGAGCCGGTCGATATGGCGCTCCTCGAAAATGTCGCGCACGAGGCCATTGCCTTTTTTCATGTGGTAGCGGCCGTCATAAGTCAGGATGCCGGCCGAATCCTGGCCGCGATGCTGCAGGGTCAGCAGCCCGGTGTACAAGGGGCCGATGACCGGCTCGGTCGAGAAAATGCCCAAAACTCCGCACATGATGCCCCCATTTATAGCCTGAAACCGCCCAAAAGTCAATCGCGCCCGCGGCGGCCGCGGAGCGCTTTTTTTCAGGCGGCGATTATTGACAAATAAGGGAAAGATATGGTAAAGCAATCGCATGCTGGCAGATTTCGAAAAGCAACAGATAGAGATGGGGCACATCCGGCGCGAGTCGCGGCTGACCATGATCATCTCCCTGGCCATGCTGGCCTCGATCGCCATCTACGCCCTGGTGGCGTACCTGGTTCCCACCCTGGCCCCGTCCGCCGCGGCGGGGACCCTGGCTGCCCGCAAGGCCGTCCGCGCTGCCTGGAACATTCTGAACATCGTCGCCATCATGCTGATCATCGCCGTCCTGGCCGTGCGCAAGACCATTTATTTCTCCCCGCGCCTGGTCCGCGACGACTTCACCCTGGATGTCCTGCTGCAGCGCTGGCGGACCATCGACATCGTCCTGCTGTCATTCGCCGAGCTGATCGCCATTTTCGGCCTGGTCATCACGCTGCTGGGCATGCCGTTCCGGCAAACCTTCCATTTTTTCGCCGCCGGCTTCCTGCTGGCCTTGATCAACATGCCCGTCACGTTCAAGGTCCGGGACAAGATCCGCATGTTCGAGAAATATGCCGGCAAATCGATCTTGTAAGGCGTCCCCGCCGCTGCCGGGCGGGGCGGCTGCCGAATTGGGCCGGGCCGAGAGGAGAGGAACATGACCAAGAACATCTTGCTGGTGGAATACGATGAGTCGACGATCCAAATCGTCAAGGAACTTTTCCCTGCCCCGGCCTTCGAAGTGGCGGTCGCCTGCGACGGCGAGACGGCGAAGCGGCTGCTGCAAGACCGTTCCTTCGACCTGATGATCACCGCGGCCATGCTGCCGCGCTTCCACGGCTTCAACCTGGCGCTGGCCGTCTCCCAGGAATATCCCGGGATCAAGATCATCGTCATCAGCGCCATCTACAAGGGGCTGGAATACCGCCACCAGGCCATCACCCAGTACCGCGCCAACGATTTTTTCGAGAAGCCCCTGGAACGGGAACGGCTCAGGGGGCGGGTGCTGGAACTGCTCGGCCTGTCGGAATCCGACCTGGGCTCATCCGCCTCGGCGGCGGCCACCCGTGTCCCCGTGTTCGACACGGCCAAGATCCCGGCTGCGAAGTTCGCGGAAGAGGAGGGCGGAAAACTGAGTTCGTCCGATATTTTCGGCGACATCATCCAGAAGATCGACCAGGTGCCGGCGTTCGAGATCGACCTGGGCGACGGAGGGCAGGCGGCCGCCGGGAAAGCAACGCCGCCCGTCGCCCCGGCCCGGAAAACGGAGCCGCCGAGCCCGCACCGCCCCGCGGAGACGGGACCGTCCAGCCCCGCGCAGACGGGGCCCGATCCCGGCCGCACCGTACTGCTGAAGCCGCAACCAGCCAAGGCCGAACCCTCCCCCCGCGACGCTGACTTGAAGAGCCCCCTCGGCGGGAACCTTAAGGGCCATACCCGCGTTGCCGCGCCGTCGTTCGACCTGGACAGCCTGCGCCCGGCCAGGAAAACCGTCCCCAGCCCGGACGCCACGTCCGTTCCCGGCGCCGGATCGCAGCGCATCGACGCCAGCCTGGAGGGCTTGCGGACGCAGCAGGCCAAGCCCGAGGTGCGGCAGAAGGAAATGCGCAAGATCGAGGACGATATCGCCCGCAAGTTCGAGGATACCCTCTCCGGGCTGGGCCTGGGCAAGAAACCGGCGCCGCCCCGGCCGGCTGCCCCGCCGCCGCGTCCCGAGCCGAAAACGGTCATCATGCCCGAGATCAAGGCAGTTCCCCGGCCCATGGCGCCGCCGCCGGTGCAACAAGCGCCCGTTGTGGGGCTGCGCGACGAGATCGCCGACGAGGTCATCGACCTGGGAGAAGCGGCCATCCTGAAGGAGGAGCCGGCGCCGCCGGCCATGGCCCCGGCCGTGAAACCGGCGGTTCCGCCGCCGCCTCCCGCCCCTCCCGCCCCTCCCGCCCCTCCTGCTCCTCCCGCTCCGCCCGCGAAGCCGTCCGTCGCCCCAGCCGCCGCGGCAATGAAACGCGGCAACGAAGAGGTCGGCGAAATCAGGGAAGCGAAGCCCGAGAAAACGGCTCCTGCCGCCGATAATCCCAATGAAGTGGGGGACTACGTTCTGCTGGGCATGATCGCCCGCGGCGGCATGGCCGAGATCTACAAGGCCAAGAAAAAAGGGGTCAAGGGGTTCGAGAAGGTCATCGCCATCAAGAAGATCCTCTCCGGCTACGGCGAGGACGACAAGTACATCGAGATGCTGGTCGACGAGGCCAAGATCGCCGCCGAGCTCTCCCATCCCAACATCGTCCAGATCTACGACCTGGGCCGCAAGGACAATTATTATTTCATCGCCATGGAGTACGTGCTGGGCAAGGACCTGCGCGAGATCCAGACGCGGCTGCGCGAGCGCGACCAGTGGTTCCCCGAGGAGATCGCCATCTATCTGACCATCAAGATCCTCGAGGCGCTGAACTATGCCCATAAGGCCAAGGACAGCCGCGGCCGCTCGCTGGACATCGTCCACCGCGACGTCTCGCCGCCCAACATCCTGATCTCCTACAGCGGCGACGTCAAGCTCACCGATTTCGGCGTCTCCAAGGCGTCGATCAAGATCCACCAGACCCTTTCGGGCGCCCTCAAGGGCAAGCTGCTCTACATGTCGCCCGAACAGGCCTGCGGCGAGAGCGGCATCGACTACCGTTCCGACCTCTATTCCGCCGGCGTGGTGCTGTTCGAGCTGCTGACCGGCAAGAAGCTCTTTCTGGACACCTCGGAGATGCTGGTGCTCAAAAAGGTGCAGAACGGCGAGATCATCAACCCGCGCGAGATCAACCCCGACATCGACCCGGCGCTGGAAAAGATCCTCCTCACCTCGCTGAGCAAGGAGTGCGACAAGCGCTACCAGAGCGCCGCGGCCATGATCGCCGACCTCGAGGCGTACCTGCACAGGAAATTCGACCGCGCTCCAGGACCGGTGCACCTGAGTCACTTCATTTACGGTCTTTTCGAGGGCGATATCCAGCGCGAGGGGATCAAGGTCGACCTCAAGCCGCTGCCCTTCGCGCTCAAGGTGCGCGAAGTGCCCAAGCCGCCGCCGGCGGTTGAAAAGGCCGTGCCGGCCGTGGAGCCCACTCCGCCCCCGCCCCAGCCCCCGCCGGTCAGCGCCATGCCGCCCCCGCCGCCGCTGCCGGAAGGACCCGTCCGCATCAGTTTTGACGACGACCAGGCGGCCCCCCCGGGCAAGAAGCGCCCGGCGGCCGACAAGGCCGATTTCAAGTCCGAGTCGCTGTTCCGCGAGCTGGACAAGGAAAAGAAGAAATCCCCCCTGCTGCCGCTGGCGGCCTTGCTGCTGGTCGGCGCCGTCGCCGCCGGACTTTACTTTTTCGTCATCAACAAACCGGCCGCTGATCCGGCCGCGGCGGGAAAGAACGCTGCGGCGCAGGCGCTGAAGCCCGGCGCGGCGGCAGGCGTCCCGACCCCCGAGGAAGCTGCCAAACAGGCCGAAATGAAGAAGATCGCCGACGAGCTGGCGGCCACGCAGAAGCTGCTGGATGAGGCCAAACAGAAACAGGAGGAAGAGCTGAAAAAGGTCCAGGCCGAGGAAGAGAGGAAAAAGCTGCTGGAAGAGCGGCGCAAGAAAACCGAAGCCGACCGCCTGAAGCAGGAGGAAGAGGAGCGCCTGAAAGGAGAGGAGGCCGCGCGCCTGCAGCGGGAGGAAGAAGAGCGCCGCAAACAGGAGGAGGCCGACCGGCTGAAGAAGGCGGAAGAGGAGCGCCGCCTGGCCGAGGAGAAGAAGCTCGCCGAAATGAAACGGGTGAAGGAGGGCGACATCGTGCCGCTGAACGAAGTCGATGCCGAACCGGTGGCCATCTCCTCCCCGGCGCCGAGAATCCCCGATTCCATCCGCTCCAGCATGGCCGACAGCCAGAGCGTCATCTTCAGCGTGCTGATCAACCACAACGGCGACGTCGAGACGGTGCGCATGCTGCGCAAGACCAACAGCGGCCAGCTGGACTCCATCCTGACCGAAACGGTCAAATCCTACAAATTCCAGCCGGCCAGGAAAGACAACCTGCGCGTCAAGGTCTGGAAAACCATCCCCATGTCCATTAAAAAATAACGAGGTGAACATATGGAAAAACTAAAGGTCGAGGCCAAGGCGTTTTACGAGTCCACGCTCCGGGAAGCGAAGAAGCAGATTGAGATAATCGACGCCAAGATCGAAGAGGAGCTGGCCCGGGTCAAGGACCTCATCGCCCAGCTGCAGGAGCAGAAAAAGGCCACCCGTCTCATCTACGACGGCGCGGCCAATATCCTGAGCGTCAAGAACGAATTCGAGGAAGGCGAGGGCGGCCAGGACAACTAGCCGTTTCCCGCTGCTGAAGGGCCGATGCATTATGCCGCGGCACTTTCCTACCTAGAGCGGATCCAGGGCGAGACCGGCAAGCTCTCCATGGCCGGCATCCGCCGCGTCATCGCCCGGGCTCCTTTCGCCGCCGCCGGCGTCCGTTTCGTGCAGGTGGCCGGCACCAACGGCAAGGGCTCGACCGCGCATTTCATCGCCGCCATCATGCAGCGCTCCGGACTGCGGGTCGGGCTGTTCACCTCGCCGCACCTGCAGGACGTGCGCGAGCGCATCCGCGTCAACGGCCGCCCGCTCTCCCGCGCCGCCTTCGCCCGCTCCGTCAGCGTGGTGCGCGCGCTGGGCGAGGAACTCGTGGCCGCCGGCCGCATCGCCAACCTGCCTACCTTCTTCGAGACCCTCTTCCTGGCCGCGCTGCACCATTTCGCCGAAATCCAGGCCGACTGGGCGGTGCTGGAAGTGGGGCTGGGCGGCCGCCTCGACGCCACCTCCACGGTCCGGCCGGCGATCGCGGCCATCACCAACGTGGGCATGGATCACATGAACATCCTGGGCAAGACCCTGAAGGCCATCGCGGCCGAGAAGGCGGCCATCGCCCGTCGCGGCGTCCCGCTGGTGTCGGGCTGTCCGCCGCGCTCGGCGGCCGCCCGCGTCATCCGCAGCGCCGCCGGGCGCCGGCGCGCACCGCTGATCGAGGCCTTCGCCCCGCCGCGGCGGCTGGACGTCGAAAAGGAGCGGGACGGCTATCGCTGCCGCTATTACGCCGCTGAAAACGAGTACGGTTTCCGGGTGACGCAGCGCGGCCGCCACCAGTGCCGCAACGCCGCCCTGGCCGTCGCCATCATCGACGAGCTGCGGCGGCGCGGCCTCACCTCGGGCGCCGGGGCCGTCGCCGCCGGCATCCGCGCCATGGCAATTCCCGCCCGCCTCGAGCTGTTGGCGCAGCGGCCGACGGTCATCCTCGACGGCGCCCACAACCTGCCCGGCGTCCGCGCGCTGGCCGGCTATCTGCGCGAGGAGAACATGCGCGGCTTCACGCTGCTGTTCGGCGTGCTGCGCGACAAGCAGTACCCGGCCATGGCGCGCCTGCTGGCGCCGCTGGCCCGGCATGTCGTCCTGACCGAGCCGCGCTCGCCGCGGGCGCTGCCGCCCGAAAGGCTGCGGCGCTTTTTTCCCGGGAAGGAATGCCGGGTCGAGCGCGACTACGCCCGGGCGCTGGCGGTTGCAAAAAAATTCAAAAGAACTATAATCATATGCGGCTCATTGTATCTTGTCGGCGGCATGAGGGAGATCGCGCGCGGAGGGAAATGAAGATGGATGCCAAAAAATTCAGGGAAATCGAAGAGCTCTACAAGGATTTGAAAGAGCGCCAGGCGGCGGGGGAGATCTCCGTCGAGGACGCCAAGTCCGAGCTCAAGAAAATGATGCTGCGCGACGAGGAAAACCGCTTCTGGATGCTGGGCGGCAAGACCGGAGGCTGGTACGTCCACGACGGCAGCGCCTGGAAGCCCGCCGATCCCTATGGGCCGAAGGTGGAGGAAGCGAAGGCGCCGCTGCCCGCCGCCGCCACGACCATCGAGCTGGAGCCCGCCCCGCCGTCCCGCCCGCAGCGGGAAACGCCGGCGGGGAACGATCCGGCCGAAACCCTGTGCAAATTCTGCCACTCGCGCATGGACGAGCACGACGCCTACTGCCGCTTCTGCGGCGCCAGCCCCAAGGCGGCCACGTCGCGCCCGGAGCGGCGGCCGCTCGGCAGCGAGATGCAATTCCGCTCGGTCGGCTTGCTTTCGCTGGTCATTTTCCTGGGCGGGCTGGGACTGGTGCTCGGGGTCGTCATCGGCGCCTCGTTCGGCATCTTCAATATCCTCGGCGACCTGATCTACCAGTTCCCGGTGATGCTGCAGGAGATGCGCGGCAAGTTCCTGGGCGGACTGTTCTTCGGAGCCGTCGGCGGCATCGCCGGCTTCCTGGTCTTCGCCGTTCTCGGGCTGCTGCTCGGCCTCTTCTTCAATGCCCTGTGCTTCGTTTTCACCGGGCCGCGCTTCAAGATCAAGGCATGAGCGCCCGCCCTTGTGCCGGCCCCGGGCAATGGATCTGAATCATGGCCGCGGAAATCATCCATACGGTCGATTTCTACCTGCTTTTCGCGGCCATCCTGCTCAACCTGCTCTTTTTCGCCGCGCTGTTCCTGCTGGGAAAGAGGCTGCACCGCTCAGCCGCAAGGGATGCTCAGCATGAGCGGGATGTGGAGAAAGAATCATAACTGTATCGATCTTACCCAGCCGATTGTTGGATGCAAATTCAGCACAACCGTTCGAAAGTCCCATCAGGTAAGCTATTTTCATCTTCCACCTCCAGATAAACCCAGTTTGCGATTTTGGCATTGATTATGCTTTAAATAAAAGGAGATGCCGATGAAATCCAAGAATGGCTTTTCCGTTGTCGAGCTGCTGATCGTCATTGGCGTGCTGGCCGTGATCGTGACCATGACGGCGCGGGTGGGGGAGAGCGTCACCGCCAACTCGCGCATCACCGGCCTGGTCAACAATTTCCTGGCCGATTTTTCCTCGGCCAAGCTGCTGGCCTCGACCGAGAACCGCTATGTCGCCATCACCTTCTCGGGCGACGGCAACTCCTACACGCTGCAGAAGCAGACCGACATCACGAATTTCAACAATTGGACGCCGGTCAAGACGGTGACGCCGTTCACCGACCGCCCTTTCTTCACCCCCGGCGAGGTGAGCGACTTCGCGGTGAATTCCACCGGGGCGGTGCGCCTGCTCAAGAGCGACGGCACGCCCGACATGACCACCGCCGTGGGCACCATCAGCCAGAACTTCTACATCCGCAAGGGGCGCGGCGGCGCCGGCGACCCGGTCGTCTACCGCCGCGCCATCCAAATCTTCCCGTACGGAGGGTTGAAAGTTGAAAAACTCTAGAGGCTTTACCCTGGTCGAGGCCATGCTGGCCATGGCCATCGTCCTGTTCGTCGTCGTCTCGATCCTCTCCGGCTTCACCCAGCAGATGGTCTCCAACCGCTATGCCGGCGCCAAGAACATCGCCATCTCCCTGGCCGAGGCGAAGATCGAGGACTACCTGAAGTTCCCCGCCGCGCAGATGCCCGCCGGCGGCGTGGACTACGTGGTGGAGCAGAACCGCCAGCTGGTCGTCTCCACCGGCAACCCCAACCGCGAGGACCAGTACCGGCGCACCACCGTGATCACCCCGTCCGTGGACTTTCCCAACCTGAACGTCATCCGCGTGACCGTCGAATACGGCAAGCACGGCGACCGCTACCCGTTCCGCGTCGTGCTCACCTCGCAGCGCGGAGGCTGACATGAAGAACCGCAAGGGTTTCACCCTGGTCGAGTCGATGGTGGCCATGATCATCATGATCCTGGTCATGAGCTCCATCTACATGATGATCATGTATTACCGCGACGTCGCCGGCACCGAGCAGGCGCGCGTGCGCCAGACCCAGGAGTCGCGCTTCCTGCTGTCGGTCTTCAGCTCGGAGGTCAAGAACGCCGGCGCCGTGATGACCCTGACCAACACCGGGGGTTTCCTCTCCGTGCCCCCCTATTTCAACGGCATCTACCCGCTGAACAACACCGCCTTTCCCGACGGCATCGTCGTGGCCAACGGCGACCCCAATGCCGTCAGCAAGCTGATCACGGCCGCCACGCCGTCCGACGGCACGTTATATCTGAACAACACCATCGCCACCCCCGCCTGGGCCATTGGCGACCAGGGCATCCTCATCGGCCCCGAGGGGCTTTACGTCTTCTCGGTCGCCAACCTCAGCGCCAATTCCATCGAGATGGAGGCCACTCCCGTCTATTACTCGGGGCTGCTGAACACGGCCAATTACAACGACCCGGAGACGGTCATGGGCAATGCCGTCAACTACCCGGCCGGCTCGCCGGTCATGCGCCTGGGCGAGTTCAGCATCTACCTGGTCCAGGAGCGCTACGACGGCCTCAAGGGGCGCAACGTGCGCGAGCTGGTGCGCGTCACCGACTGCAACGGCGACGGCGACGTCCTCAGTGACGCCAGCACTGCCACCAAGGGAGTGATCGCCGAGAACGTCTGGGACCTGCAGCTGGTCTACACATCCTATCCCAATTTCCCCAACGACATCGCCTCCCGCGTCGATTATTTCAGCAACGGCGGCAGCTCCGACCTGGGCAACCTGCTGACCGCCCTGCGCCTGAAAACAATAAAAGAGGTGACGGCCAATGTCGTGGCCCTCACCGACGACTACCCGGGCAAGGGGACGATCACCTATCCGCTGCCGCTGCTGGCCGACCGCGCCGCCACCTCGCTTCCCGCCGGCAAGTTCAACTACAAGACCTATTCGTTCCTGATCCAGCCGCGCAATTTCAACATCAAGATTTAGGAGAACAACATGGAAAAAGGGAGCATGCTCATACTGGCCATCATCGCCACGCTGATCCTGTCGCTGATCATGGTGGCGGGATTGACGGTCAGCACCACCGAGGTCCATACCACCCAGAACTACTACATGAACAAGATCTCCTATTACAAGGCCATTGAAGGCTTGGAGATCGTCACCGAGATGATCCGCAACGAAACCGATCCCAGCGTGATCAACGTCAAAATCTCCGAGTTCGTGACCAGCGAGACCGGCATTACCAAAAAGTTCCTGACCGGCACCCTGGTCGACCTGCAGAACGGAGCGATTCAGAACGTAAAGCAATTTCTCGGCTTCGACGCGCCGCCCCTGCCCAGCATCTCGCTGGGCACTGCCACCGGTGTGACGCCGGTCATCTGGTACGTCCCCATCACCTCCGAGGTCACGGTCAACCATAAGCGCTCCTATACCGAGATCGAGGCCGGAGTGTATTCGATATTAATGACGGGTTATTGAAGGGAGGGAACATCACTATGAAAAAAACACTTTTTTGCCTTATCATCCTGGCCATGGGGACCGGTTTGGCCTGGGGGCAGGCCGTGCACAACAACGACGACCGCGACCTTTTCGTCGGCGTCACCAACACCTCGAACATCAAGTCGAACATCATGATCCTGGCTGACACGTCCGGATCCATGAATACGGCCATCTACCATATGGGCTATGATCCGACGGTTGATTATTTTCATGATGCGTCGGGAAACCTTTTGGAATTGACTGAAAATTTAAGCAACCTGTCCTACCAGCAAGGGTCAGCGCCTGACAGGATATTCCGCATGACGGCAACCACAAACTTCAAGATTTGCCGCGGCGTTCCCCACCTTACGTATACCTGGGATGCCCGGGGAGTATTCAGCCAACGGCTCAACAACAACCCGCGCCGGTGGAAGGTGTACAAAAACAGTTTTCGCGATTTTTCGGGGAACCTTTTCGCTCCGGTGATGAACCAGATCATCCAATACAACCTTTCCGGTAACACGGTTGGCAACACCACGCGCATCATCCTGGTCGAATCCAGGTCGGATTGGGGAGGCGCGTACTGGCAGATCACGGTGGACAGGGATTGGCCGGGTCCGCCCCCGGCAGACAGGGATGATCCCAGCGCCAACTCCTATATTTATATCAATTATCATGGCACGGTTGATTATACGGATGCCACCGAGGCCGCTTTTAACGTCTCGACCGATTCCTGCTCGACGTATGCAAATTCGTACGATTGCGCCCTGTACGGCCATGTCGAGAGCGACAACTATACGCGCTACGACGAGAGATATTTATACTGGCTGGCTTTCCACGCCACTCCGGAGCAGATCGAAGCCGTCCGCGTCTGGGCCACCACCGGCACCTTGCCCGACAATAATGGCGTCATGTACAACTCCGGCTATTTTCGCATGCAGGTCCTGCGTGACGTGCTCAAGGACGTGGCCGCCGATGTCTATACCGACGTAAAATTGGGCCTGGCTTCATTCGACGCGGCTACTGGCGACGACGGCCAGTCCGGCGACGGAGCCATCATCCAAGAGGAGCTCAACAACGTAGCCAACCTGGGAAACTTTCAGCTCAAGATCGACGCCCTGCGCGGTGACACCAACACGCCGCTGGCCGAGGCCATGGCCGACGTCTGGCAATACTACAAGGGGACCAACAACTACTATCCCAACAGCGGATCCAATATTCCGAGCAAGATCCCCATGGACTCCTTCTGCCAGAACAACTACATCATCCTGATGACCGACGGCCAGTCCACCCGCGACCGCTTCATCGCCGACAGCAAGTATGCCAATTCGATCTTCCATGACACCCCGGTCAAGCGCACGGACCTTCCCGGCGACACGGGCTGGGGCGACTTCGACAGCCACGACCCCGCCAGCCACACCAATCCCGACGGCACGACCTACTGTCCGGGGAGCACGTGCTGGATCGCGGACAGCGGCGGCACCGACTACCTCGATGACCTCGCCTATTATTTTGCCAACAGCGACCTCTTCCCCGACGAGTATTACGGCCTGGAGACAGCCCACCCTTACATGCCGGGCGTCCAGACCATTCAAACATACACTATCGGCTTCAATGTGGACAATGACATCCTGGCTGAAACAGCCGTCAACGGCAAGGGCATATACTACCAGGCCACCAGCTATGACTCCCTGAAGGAGGCCCTGACTGACGCCATCGTCAACATCCAGTTGCGCGACATGGCCTTCGCCGCCTTCACGGCCCCCAAGAAGATCACCTCCACCGTCGGCGAAGGGTTCTCGTTCGTCGGCTATTTCCTGCCTTCGGAGATCTCCGCCTTCTGGACGGGGCATTTGCAGTCCTTCCGGATGTCAGACTATTGGTATGTCGATCTCGATGGCAACGGCATACTGGAAAACCCAAACGGGGACGGCGATAACGAAAAGACCAATCCCTTCGACTACCAGTCGCAATGCCAGGCCGCGAACCCCGGCGGGATATGCCTGCGCAACGTCGTGTTGGATGACGACCCGGTCTGGGATGCGGCGGCAGTGATCAAGAATCAGGGGACGCGATACCTCTATACCAATGCCAGCGCCACTCCATACACGCGCATTGATTTCAACGCGGCCAACGTCGATACGTTGACCCCACTGCTGGGGGCGGCCGACACAACCCAGGCAGACACGATCATCTCCAAGGTCAGCACCTTGTTCCTCGGCGACGTCTTCCATTCCGACATCGCTTATGTCGGGGCGCCGCTGGCGGGAAAGAAATTCGTCAAGAATCTGAACCCCGTCGACTGCACCGGGCCCGACAAGGCCCTGGACCCGGACTGCTTCGAGAAGCTTCTGGCCGACCAGGCCAACCGCGACAAGGTGCTCTACGTAGGCTCCAACGACGGCATCCTGCACCAGATCGAAGCCACCAACGACCTCAGCCTGGGCGGCCAGGAGCGCTGGGGCTTCATTCCCGATGAAGTCCTGCCCAATCTCAAGAAGATCGCCATCGACAACACCTACACCTACACCGTCGACGGCCGCGTGATCGCCGACGACATCTATTACCGCGGCGCCACGAAAAGCTGGAAAACCATCCTGGTCTTCGGTCTCAAGGACGGCGGGCATTCCTTCTATGCCCTCGATGTCACCAATGCCGACAGCCCGCCCACCGTGCTCTGGAAATTCAAGGATGACCTCTACAGCGGCAAGAGCTGGAGCAAACCCTTCGTCGGCAAGATCCGTGAGATCCAGCCCGACAATTCGGTGATCGACCGCTGGGTGGTGATACTCGCCGGCGGCATGGCTTTCAACAACGAGGATGTCGGCAACAATGATGGCAAGGCCGTCTTCGTCGTCGACGCCTCCAGCGGCGAGCTGATCTGGATGGTCGGCTACAACCAGAACGGGGCCGCCGACAACATCGCCACCGCCAACATCGATACGTCGATCGACTCGGGCTATTCCGGCCCCGGCGTGCGCTACCTGACCAATAAGATTGATTTTAACTATCCCATTCCCTCCGCTATCACCCCGGTAGACCGCGACAACGACGGTTTCCTCGACACGATCTATTTCGGCAACGTGGCCGGCCACCTGTTCAAAACCGACATCACCTCGGCCAGCGTCGCCGACTGGAAGACCTACCAGCTTTTCAAGAAACAAGGACTGCGCAACGAATCGGGAGTTCACGCCGCCCCGCAGTCAACCTCGACGATCTCTTCCATCGCCGGTGCCGTGATCACGGTTGCGAGCGCCACCGGATTCGACCTGCACGACAACGTGTTCCAGCCCTCCACTGGCGCCATGGGCACCATCGATGCCGTCAACAACAAGCAACTGACGGTCAATACGATTTCGCCCGCATCTTTTGATATTACAAGTCCAGGCACGACCACGACCATCATCGTCCCCAGCTACGATCCGATCTATCTCTCTCCCACCGTGTTCTTCGACCCCTGCTTCAACCTCTGGGTAACCTTCGGTACCGGCGACCGCATCCGCTCGCGCACCAATCCCGACTCGGGAAAGTTCCTCGCCCTGCGCGACGGCACGACGGCCGTCAGTTCCGTCACTGTCCAGAAAACCGACATCCTCCTCTCCGACCTGGTGACACTGAGCTTTACCGAGGATACGGAGACCAACACCTGGTCCATGGCCGAAACCAACATCAAGGTCGCCGACAAGTGGGGGTGGCAGTTCAGCCTCCCCATGTCCGCCAACCACGAGAAGCTTTTCGATCCCGAGCCGCTGGTCCTGCCCGACCTGAAAATGATCCCCCACATCTTCTTCAACACCTATCAGCCCTCGCCCATAACGACCGACGAGGATTGCGACGCGCCCAAGAACGGCCTGATGTATTTCTACAACCTGAAATGCGATTACTGCGGCACCGGCACCATGACGGGCGATGTCGAAAGCGGCCGCATCGCCGGCGGCGGCGTGTTCCAGGGCACCGACTACATCCTCTATGAAGGCAAGGGCGAAGTCGCCTCGATCCCGCCCCTGCAGGACATCAAGCCCATCAAGCTGATATTCACCGGCAACCTGCTCTTCATGAAGGAGAAGAAACGCTAAGCGCCCCGAGGCGTTATCGGCACGGCAAAGGCGCCTCCGGGCGCCTTTGCTTTTTTTTGCGATTTTGCAAATAAATGCCTTGACGTTTATAATGCCCTTATGAACCGCGGCTATCGGAGGTCGGCATGAAGAGAAATGCGATCGTTGTTCTGTGCCTGTTGGCGCTGGGCCTGACGTTCTGCGGCAAAGGCAAGGAGCCGCCGCCGCCGCAATTCCCCGTCCACGAAAGGAACGTGGCCGCGCCCGCGCCCAGGGCCGACGCGGAAAAGCCCCTGCGCGTCCGCCAGGTCGACTTCTCGCCCGCGGCCCCCACCGCCGTGGACGACGTGACCGCCGCCGTCATGCTGTTCGAGTCCGAGGCGGACGATGTCGCCTTCAACTTCCAGTGGTTCGTCGACGGCCGGGAGATCGTCGATGCCGGCGCCGACCGGCTGGACAAGACCTTCTTCAAGAAGGGTTCCTGGCTCTACTGCCGGGTCCAGGCCGTCTCCGGCTCCCGCCAGAGCGAATGGTTCAAGAGCGGCGTCATCCGCGTGTTCAACTCGCTGCCGGCGCTGCGGCTGGAACCGCTGGCGGATTTCAGCATTCCCGGCGACATCCGCTACCAGGCCGCGGCCAGCGATCCCGACGGCGACGAGCTGAACTTCGAAGTGCTGTCGCCCCTGGAACAGGGGATCGTCATGGATGCCAGGACCGGCGCCCTTTCCTGGCATCTCAGCGAGGAGATGGTCAAGAACCTGGGCGAGAACATCGTGATCACGATCGCCGTCAGCGACGGGGAAGGGGAGAAGGTCACCGGAACCATTACCTTGAACCTGACCAGCACCAAGAAATAATCGACCTATCGTGACGAGTGACAAGTAACGAGTGACGAATCGCACGCTTCGCGTGGCCAAATTCCAAAATCCAAGCATCAAATCAAAAACAAATTCCAAAAAATTGGGAATCGGAGAGTATTTGGAAACTAGAATTTGCAGCTAAGAAGCCATTCTTACCTAGTCACTTGTCACGCGTTACTTGTCACTGAAGGTCGTTCTATGCACCGAACTCCTGGTGCTCCGTTCTTTTTATGATTTCTTCCTGCAAGTCGGGCCCGATGTCGACAAAATAGTCGCTGTAGCCGGCCACGCGCACGATGAGGTCGCGGTATTTCTCGGGATGGGCCTGGGCGGCGCGCAGGGTGGCGGCGTCGACCACGTTGAACTGCACGTGGTGGCCGTTCATGGCGAAGTAGGCGCGCACCAGGTGGCCGAGGCGCGCGATCCCCTCGTCGCCGGCGAGGAGTTGCGGGGCGAACTTCTGGTTGAGCAGCGTGCCGCCGGTGCGCAGGTGGTCGATCTTGGCCGCCGACTTGAGCACGGCCGTGGGGCCGCTGCGGTCGGCGCCCTGCACCGGCGATATCCCCTCGGAGAGCGGCTCGCCGGCCCGGCGCCCGTCGGCGCTGGCCCCCGTCTTCTTGCCGAAGTAGATGTGGACGGTAGTGGGCAGGAGGTTGATGCGGTAGCGGCCGCCGCGCATGTTGGGCCGGTCGTCGACGGCGCGGAAGTACATCTCGAACACCTCGCGGCTGAGGGCGTCGGCGCGTTCGTCGTCGTTGCCGTAGCGCGGCGTCCGGTTCAGCAGCAGCCGGCGCGTTTTCTCGGCGTTGCGGAAATCGGCGCGCAGGGCCCGGAGCAGCTGCCCCATGGCCACGTCCTTCTCCCGATAGACGTGGTGGCGGATGGCGCTCAGGGCGTCGGTCACCGTCCCCAGTCCCACCCCCTGGATGTAGGAGGTGTTGTAGCGGGCGCCGCCGTCGTGGTAGTCGCGGCCGCTGGCGATGCAGTCGTCGATCAGCAGCGACAGGAAGGGGACCGGCAGGTCGCGGGCGTAGAGGCGGTCGATGACGTTGCTGCCGCGCACCTTGATGTCGATGAAGTGGCGCAGCTGCCTCTCGAAGGCGGCCAGCACCTGGGCGAAGTCCTTGAAGGCGGCGGGGTCGCCCGTCTCCGGGCCGATCCGTTCGCCGCTCAGCGGGTCGCGGCCGTTGTTCAGCGCGACCTCCAGCACCTTGACCAGGTTGAAATAGCCGGTCAGGATGTAGCTTTCGCGGCCGAAGGCGCCCGTTTCCACGCAGCCCGAGGCGCCGCCGCGGCGGGCGTCGGCCAGCGACTTGCCCTGGCGCAGCATCTCGGCCACCAGCGCCTCGGAATTGAACAGCGAGGGCTGGCCGAAGCCGGTGCGCACGATGCGCAGCGCCCGGTGCAGGAAAGCGTCGGGGCTCTTGCGGCTGATCTGCACCATGGAGCTGGGCTGCAGCAGGCGCATTTCCTCGATCACTTCGAGGATGAGGAAGGAGACCTCGTTGACGCCGTCCTCGCCCTCGGGATTGACGCCGCCGGTGTTGATCAGGGCGAAGTCGGTATAGGTGCCGCTCTCTTCGGCGGTGACCCCCACCTTGGGCGGCGAGGGGTGATTGTTGAATTTGATCCAGAAGGCCTGCAGCAGCTCGCGGGCCGATTCCCGGCTCAGGCTGCCTTCGGCCAGGCCGCGGCGGTAGAAGGGGAGGAGGTGCTGGTCGAGGCGGCCGGGATTGAAGGCGTCCCAGGGGTTGGCTTCGCTGATCACCCCCAGGTGGATGAACCAATAGTGCTGCAGCGCCTCGTGGAAGTCGCGCGGCGCCTGCGCCGGCACGCGCTCGCAGACGGCGGCTATGCGCAGCAGCTCCCTTTTGCGCGCCGCGTTCTTTTCCATGGCGGCCAGCTGCCGCGCCCGGACGGCGTGGCGGCCGGCAAAGGCGATCAGCGCCGCCGCCGCCTCATTCATGGCCAACAGCTCCTCCTGACGGGCCAGCGCCTGCGGGTCGCTGAAGAAATCGAGCGCATCCAGGCTGGCGCGGATCTCGGCCTGCAGGTCGCGGAGCCCCTTGGCGTAGATCTTTTCGCCGCACACGGTGTGGCCGGGGGCGCGCTGCTCCATGAACTCGGTGAAGACGCCCGCCCGGTAGGCGGCGAGCCACTCGCGGGACATGTGCGCGAAGAGGCGCTCGCGCATGGTCTTGCCTTTCCAATAGGGGATGATCGTGGTGGCGAAGTCGCGGCGGACGGCGGCGCTGACGCGGAAGCGGGTCTTCTGGCGCCGGTCCAGGACGTCCAAATCGCGCAGCGAATGGCAGGTGATCTCGGGATAGGAGGGGGTAGCCTTGGCCGCCGGCCCTCTTTCGCCGACGATCAGCTCGTCGGGAAGAATGGCGATCTTCTTGCCGGCCAGCAGGCAGGCGAAGGCGCCGGCGCGCTGGCGCGGGACGGAGAGGCCGTCGGCGGCGCCGCTCCGGTAGTAGCGGGTCAGCAGCCGGCCGCGTTCGCTGGAAAGCGTTGGAACGGCCCGCAGCGAGCGGGCGCGCAGTTTTTTGATCCGTTCGGTCATGTCAGCCTCCAATCTGGACGGTCAATCCGTATTTCAGAAAAATGTCCTTGGCCCGGTTTATCGCCGCCGCAGCGGGAGGCAGAATGGCGGCCAGGGAGGCGCCCAGGCCCAGGCGCTTGAGCTTGCCGGCGTAGCCGCGGTGATAGGGGAGAAGGTGGACCGGGTGGCGCCCGGGGAGGGCGGCGCAGAGCCCGGCCGCCTGCTCCAGGTCGCGGTCCGCGTCGTTGCCGCCGGGGACCAGGGGGATGCGCACGGCCAGCGGCGCCCCGGCGCG
>CAZLSH010000029.1:0-25463 GCA_964562095.1 uncultured Clostridia bacterium
GCATGCGATTCCCGATTTGTCAAAACAGGCGGATTGTGCTATCATGCCGCCGATGTCATTCATCGCGGCACTTGCCGGCCTGCACCGCCATTTCCACCATGGGCGCCCCACGCCCATAAAAAACTAAACCACCCTCCCATCCATTTTTTCAAATTTATCAGGAGGATTCCCATGAAATGGAATAAAGGTTTAGTTCCGGAAACAGCGGCCGGGCGGCGAGGTGCCACGTGCCCGGCCTGAAGATCATCATCCCCAAGGGCCGCCTGCACGGCCGGGTGGTCGCCCTGCTCAACGACTGCGGCTTCGGCGTCGACAGCGATGAGCGCAATTACATCCCCCGCGTCGCGGACAACGAGATCGAGGCCAAGCTGCTCAAGCCGCAGAACGCGCCGCGGCTGATCGAGCTGGGGTCGCACGATGCCGGCTTCTGCGGCCGCGACTGGGTCGAGGAGACGGGCGCCGACGTGGTCGAAATCATGGACCTGGGTTTCGACCCGGTCACGATCGTGGCCGCTGCCGCCGGCGCGTCCAGCAGGAGGAGGCGCCGCGGGCCGCTGGTCGCCGCCTCCGAGTACGAGCGGCTGGCCCGCCGCTTTCTCGAGCGCCGCTACCGCCGGTACATTTTCATCCGCACCTTCGGCGCCACCGAGGTCTTCCCGCCCGACGACGCCGACGTCATCGTCGACAACATGGCCAGCGGCCGCACCCTGCAGGAGCACGGCCTGAGGGTCATCGCCACCCTGCTCGCGTCGTCGACGCGCTTCATCGCCAACCGCAGGGCGCTGCGCGACCCCTTCAAGCGCGAAAAGATCGCCCAGATGAAGACCCTGTTCCAGGCCGTGCTCGACGCCCGCGAGCGGGTGATGCTGGAGATGAACGTCTCCGGGAAACGGCTGGCCGAGATCGTCCGCGTGCTGCCCTGCATGCGGGCGCCCACGGTTTCGCCGCTGTTCGGCGGCAAGGGCTACGCGGTCAAGACCGCGGTCAGGAAGCAGGAGGCGGCCGGGTTGATCACGCAGCTGAAGAAGATGGGGGCCCGCGATATCCTGGAGACCGAATTCCGCAAGGTGGTGGTCTGACATGGGCGCGCGGAAATCTCTTGCCGGGATCGTACCCTATGCCGTGTCGGGAGGCTCGCGGCGGCAATTCGTCCGTCTCGACCTCAACGAGAACCGCTTCCCGCCCGCGCCCGGGGTCGTGAGGGCGCTGCGCCGGCTGCAACCGCGGGACCTGGCCATGTACCCCGAGAGCGAGCCGCTGCGGCGGGCACTGGCGCGGGCGCACGGCCTGGAAGCGGAGAACGTCCTGTTGGCCGCCGGCGGCGACCAGGCCATCCGCTGGGTCTTCGAAGCCCTGCTCGACGCCGGCGGCACCGCCGCCTGGGCCGAGCCCACATTCAGCATCTACCCGCTGGCCGCCCGCCTGCGCCAGGCGGCGGTCCTGGGTGTTCCCTTTGCCGACGACTTTCGTTTCCCGCTGGCCGGCATCCTCGCGGCCCTGAAGCGCCGGCCCGGGCTGCTGGTGCTGGTCAGCCCCAACAACCCCACCGGCACCGTGATCGCCGATGACGTGCTGCGGCGGGTTCTGAACCGGGCCGGGAGAATGCCGGTCCTGCTCGATGAGGCCTATGGCTTTTTTTCGAACCGGGATCATGCCGCCTGGATCAGGGAGTTCCCCAACCTGCTCATCCTGAATTCGTTTTCCAAGTCGTTCGCCCTGGCCGGGCTGCGGCTCGGTTACCTGCTGGGCGCGGGCGGCCTGCTCCGGGAGATCGAAAAGATCGCGCCGCCGTTCCCCCTGTCGGTGGCTGCCATCCAGGCGGGGCTGGCGGCGCTGGCCAAGACCGGGCATGCCCGGCGCCAGGCCCTGCGCCTGGGGCAACAGAAAAAATCGCTGCTCATGGCCATGGCCGAACTGGGCGTTCCCTGCCGCGACACGGAAGCCAACTTCATCCTGGCCCGTTTTGACGACGCCCGCAGGGTGTGCGAACAGCTGCGGCGGAATGGGGTGCTGGTCAAGAGCCTGGCTCATGAGCCGCAGCTGGCCGATTGGCTGCGCATCACCGTCGGCACCCGCGAGGACAACCGTTGCCTGCTCGCGGCGCTGGCGGAGATCCTTCCTCCCCAGGTCCTTCTCTTTGACATGGACGGCGTGCTGGTCGATTCGCGCTGCTCCTGCGACGAAGCGGTCCTGCGCACGGCCAGGCACTTTTGCGGCCGCCGCCCTCTTTGGCGCAGTTTGCAGGCCCTGCGCTCGATGGCCGGGTACAATAACGATTGGCGGGCCGCCGCGGCGCTGATCCGCGGCTGCAACCGCCGGGTGAGGTTCGCCCGGGTCAAGGCGCACTTCCAGGAGATCTATCTGGGCGGCGAAGGCAACGGGGACGGACTGCGCTGCCGCGAAAAGTGGCTGGCGCCGCCGGCGCTGCTGGCCGGCCTGCGCCGGCGCTTCCGCCTGGGGATCGTCACCGGGCGCCCGCGCGCCGAAGCCCTGTGGACGCTGGAATGGGCCGGTTGCGCCCGCTATTTCGCCGTGCTGATCGCCGCCGAGGATACCCTTGCCCGGCCCAAGCCGCACCCCCGCGGCCTGCGCCTGGCCCTGGCCGGGCTGGGGGCGCGCCGCGCCCTCTATGTCGGCGACCAGGTTGACGACATGCTGGCGGCCCGGGCGGCGGGCGTCGGCGCCGTGGCCGTCGTGCCTGCGTCGGACCCGGCCCGCTCGCGCTTGCGCCTGGAAATGCGCCGCGCCGGCGCCGAAAAATTTATCAGCGGCATAACCGAGATCAAGGAGGTGCTGGATGAGAAAGGGATTTGTTGAACGGAAGACCCGGGAGACCGATATCGCGCTGGCCATCGACCTCGACGGCAGCGGCCGCTTCCAGGGAGGATGCCCGATTGCGTTCCTCGGCCACATGTTCGAGGCTTTCTGCTGCCACGGCCTCTTCGACATCGAGCTGCGCGCGGACGGCGACGTGGACGTCGACCCCCACCACCTGGTCGAGGATTGCGGCCGGGCTCTGGGACAGGCCTTCAGCCGGGCGCTGGGGGACCGCTCGGGGATCGCCCGCGCCGCCTCGTTCCTGATGCCCATGGACGAGGCGCTGGCCGAGGTTGCCGTCGACCTGAGCGGGAGACCGTTGTGCGTGTTCCGCGGTGGGTTGGGCGGCGTGGCGCTGGGCAGCTTCGCCCCGGAGCAGGCCGTCGACTTTCTCGTCGCCCTGAGCCAGGGGCTGGAGGCGACGATCCACGCCTCGCTGCGCCGCGGCCGCAGCGACCACCACAAGCTCGAGGCCCTGTTCAAGGCGCTGGCCCGGGCGCTGGCGGCCGCCAGCCGCATCGAGCCGCGCCGGGCGGGAAAGGTCCCGTCGAGCAAGGGGGCCCTATGACGGGCATCATCGACTACGGAGCCGGCAACCTGCACTCGGTGCGCAAGGCGCTCGATTTCCTTGGCATGCCCAGCCGGATCGTCAGTGCGGACCATCACGTAGCGGTTTGCGAGCGGCTGCTTCTCCCCGGCGTCGGCCATTTCGGCAGCGCCATGGCGCGCCTGCGGGAAACCACGCTGCTGCCCGCCCTCCGCGCCTGGCTGCGGGACGGCCGCCCTTTCCTGGGCATTTGCCTGGGCATGCAGCTGCTGTTCAGCGCCAGCGAGGAAGCGCCCGGCGTGCCGGGGCTGGATTTCTTCCCCGGGCAGGTCCGCGCCTTTTGCTGCCGCCCGCGCCTGCAGATCGGCTGGAACCGGGTGCGGGCGGACCGCGCCTCCGGGACCTGGCGGGGTGCGGATGATGAATACTACTATTTCGTGAATGGCTTCCACGCCCTTCCCGATGACCGGAGCATCGTGGCCGCGACCGGCGATTATGGCGGCGGGTTTGTCGCCGCCGTGCAGTCGGGGCGCACCTGGGGGGTGCAGTTCCATCCCGAGAAGAGCGGCGCCGCCGGGCTGGAGCTGCTGCTCCGCTGGGGGCGCTCATGATCGCCACGCGCATCATCCCCTGCCTCGACGTCGACAACGGCCGGGTGGTCAAGGGCGTCGGTTTTGCCCGACTCCGCGATGTCGGCGATCCGCTGGCGCTGGCCGACGCCTATTTCCGTCAGGGTGCCGACGAGCTGGCCTTTCTCGATATCGGAGCCAGCTGGCGCAGCCGGGAGATCCTGGCCGGCATTGTCGAGCGCGTGTCGCGGGAGATTTTCATTCCCCTGACCGTGGGCGGCGGCCTGCGCAGCGTTGAGGACATCCTGCGGGTGCTGCGGGCCGGGGCCGACAAGGTTTCGCTGGGCAGCGCCGCCCTGGCCGACCCGGGGCTGCTGTCCCGCGCCGCGGCCCGTTGCGGATCGCAGTGCGTCGTCCTTTCCATCGATGCCCGGCGCGACCGCGGCGGCTGGCGGGTGTACAGCCACGGCGGCCGCCGCAAAACCGGCTGGGACGCGGTCGACTGGGCGCGCCGCGGCGAGGAGCTGGGGGCGGGCGAGATCCTGCTCAATTCCATCGACCGCGACGGGACCGGCCGGGGCTATGACCTGGATCTCCTGCGCGGCGTTTCAACGGCGGTCTCCATCCCGGTCATCGCCTCGGGAGGCGCGGGCAGCCTGGAGCATCTGGCGCCCGCCGTTCTCGGCGGCGGTGCCCACGCCATCCTGCTGGCCTCGCTGCTGCACGAAGGGAAACTGACGGTTCCCGGGATCAAGACGTTCCTGCGCGAACAAGGAGTGAATTGCCGATGATCATCGCATCCATTGACCTGCAGAACGGCAGGGCGGTGCAGCTGCGCCGCGGCCGGGAGAAAGTATTGCAAAAGGACGACCCGCTGGCGCTGGCCGCGGAGTTCGACCGCTGCGGCGACGTGGCCCTCATCGACCTCGACGCCGCCCTCGGGCGGGGCGACAACGAAGCCCTGATGCGCCGCATCCTGCCTCTGGCCCGCTGCCGGGTCGGCGGCGGCATCCGCAGCGTGGAAAAGGCGAGGGAATGGCTGGCCAACGGCGCGGCCAAGGTCATCATCGGCTCGGCCGCTTTCAAGGGGAGCGGGATCGACCGGCTTTTCCTGGAAGAATTGCGGAACGCCATCGATCCGCGCAAAGTGATCATCGCCGTCGACGCCGATGGGGGCGAGATCGTCACCCACGGCTGGCGGCAGGGCACCGGCCTGGCCGTTGCCGAAGCGGTCAGGGACCTGGCCCCCTATTGCGGCGAGTTCCTGTACACCTGCGTCGAGCGGGAGGGGACGATGCAGGGCGGCGACATCCGCCAGGTGGCCCGGCTCAGGGAGCTGACCGGGCACCGCCTGACCGCCGCCGGCGGCGTGGCCGGCCTGGGCGAGGTGGAGGAACTTTCGCGACTGGAGGTGGATATCCAGCTGGGCATGGCCCTGTACAGCGGGCGCCTGACCCTGGCGGACGCGTTCATCGCCGCCCTCAACTGGCGCCAGGAATTGCTGCCGACCGTCGTCCAGGACGAGGCGGGCCGCGTCCTGATGCTGGCCTACAGCAGCCGCGAGTCGCTGCGCCGCACCTTCCGCGAGGGGCGCATGAGTTACTTTTCGCGTTCGCGTCAATGCCTGTGGCGCAAGGGCGATACGTCGGGGAACCGCCAGGAGCTGCTGCGCCTGCGCGCCGATTGCGACGCCGACGCCCTGCTGGCCACGGTGAGGCCGTCCGGGCCGGCCTGCCACCGCGGCGATGTTTCCTGTTTCGGCGACGAACGCTTCGCCTGGCACGACCTGTTCGCCGTGGTCAACGAGCGGCTGCGGAAAACCGGGCCCGGCTCCTATACCCGGTCCCTGTCCAAGACCCTGGTGCGCCGGAAGCTTCTGGAAGAGGCGGCGGAGGTCATCCTGGCCGGGAAGCGCAGCGAGCTGGTCTGGGAGGCGGCCGACCTGCTCTATTTCATGACGGTCCTGCTGGCCAAGGAGAAGATCGGCCTGGAGCCGGTCATGCGCGAGTTGCAGCGGCGGAGGCAATCATGAAGATCATTTCCCTGGAACGCTATCGCCCGAAAACACGAGCCATGGACCTTGAGGATGCGCGGCGAACGGTGGAGGAGATCATCAGCGCCGTGCGCCGGCACGGCGATGCGGCGCTGCGCAGGTTCAGCCGGCGCTATGATCGCGTCATGCGGCGAAGCTTCAGGGTGGATGGCGACGAGATCGCGGCGGCCCTGCAGGGCTGTCCCCGCGACCTGCGCCGGGCGATGGCCCTGGCCGAGGGCAACCTGCGTCGTTTCGCCCGCCGGCAAATGAGGCCGTACCGCGATTTCTCCCTGCGCATCGCCACCGGGGTGACGGCCGGGCAGCGGGTGCTGCCCATCGAGAGGGTCGGGGTCTATGTCCCGGGCGGCCGTTTCCCCCTGTTCTCCTCCCTGCTCATGACAGCCGTCCCGGCCCGGGTCGCCGGGGTCAAGGAGATCGCGGTCTTTTCCCCGCCCGGAGCCGACGGCCGGGTGGCGGCGCCGGTGCTGGCCGCCGCCGGCCTGCTCGGGCTCAAGGAGGTCTACGCCCTGGGCGGGGCGCAGGCGGTCGCGGCCATGGCCTACGGCAGCGAGAGCGTTCCCGCGGTCGACAAGATCGTCGGCCCGGGGAATGCGTACGTCAACCTGGCCAAGCTGGCCGTGTTCGGCAAAGTGGGGATCGATCTGCCCGCCGGACCCAGCGAGATCGTCATCCTGGCCGACGGCTCGGCGCGCCCCGCTATCCTGGCCGCCGACCTGCTGGCCCAGGCCGAGCACGACCCGCTGGCCGTGGCCCTGCTGGTCACGCCATGCGAAAAACTCGCCAGGAGCGTTCGCGCCCGGGTTCGCCGGCAGCTGCGGCAGTTGCCCCCGTCCAGCCCGGCGCATGACAGCATCAAAAGACATGGGGCCATCCTGCTGGCTCCCTCGCTGGAAAAGGCGGTCGATTTCATCAACCATTTGGCGCCCGAGCACCTCGAGCTGCAGGTGAAAGAACCGGGAACGTGGGCCAGGCGCTGCGGCGCTTTCGGTTCCCTGTTCATCGGCCCCATGGCCGCGGAGGCGCTGGGGGATTACAGCAGCGGGCTGAACCATGTCCTGCCCACCGCCGGCGCCGCCCGTTTCAGCGGCGGCTTGTCGGTGCGCGATTTTCTGCGCCTGAGCACCACCCTGGAAGTCAGCGAACATGGATTGCAGGCGATCGGGCCCGTCGGCCGGCGCCTGGCCGCGGCCGAGAACCTGGCCGCCCACGCCCGCTCGCTGGACATGCGCCTTCAAGCTCTTGGAGTCAGGCCTCCGGATTTCGACAAGTAAGACTTAAATTCCAAATCACAAGCACCAAATTCCAAGCACCAATGAGCAAATGACCAAAACAAAGAGAAGAATCTTACCGTGTCTTTGTTTGGGCAATTGGGAATTGCATTGCAGCTTTGAGGCAAGGCCTCGATTTTATTTGCCGGATCGCAGGCAGCCGTTGATCAGGGAGACGACGGCGGCCGCGTCCCCTGCCGCCAGCAGCGCCGCACGAAAATCCTCGTGCATCAGTTGCCGCGACAGGCCGGCGATGAGGCGCAGGTGCTCCTCGCCTCCCTGCTCGGGGACGGCGATCAGCAGCACCCCCTTCACCGGCGGCGAGCCCTGGCCCACCCAGCGCAGCGGGCGCGAGGGCCGCAGGAAGGCAAGGGAAGCCGATTTCACCGCCGGCGACTTGGCATGGGGCAGGGCGAAGCCGAGCCCCAGGTCGGTGGAATAAGTCTCTTCCCGTTTCCAGACGGCCTCCTCGAGAACCGAGGCGTCGGTCACTCTGCCGTCGAGTTCGAGCAGGTCGCACAGCTCCTTGACGGCTTCATCCGCGGTGCGGCTGGCCGAGTCGAGGCGGACGCCTTCCGTGGCGACGGGCGCCCGTGCGTCTCCCCGGCCGTTGAACTCCTTCAGCATCTCGGCGACTTGGGCGGCTTCGGCGCAGCGCAGGGCGCGGCGCGCCAGGGCGCGGCACTCGCCGCGGTCCAATTGCGCCAGCCTTTCCTTGAGGGCCGGTATCGCGGCCGGCGCCATGCTCAGCTCGTCGAAGCCGATGCCGGCCAGCAGCGGCAGGAGCTCGCTGTCCCCGGCCATCTCGCCGCAGATGCCCAGCCAGCGCTTCGCCCGGCGCGCCTGCGCCGCCGCCTGCTGCAGCAGGCGCAGGAAAGAAGGCTGCAGCGGGTCGTAGAGGCCGGCCAGGGCGGCGTTGCCGCGGTCGACGGCCATCACGTACTGCAGCAGGTCGTTGCTGCCGATGCTGAAAAAATCGGCTTCCCTGGCCAGCGAGTCGACGGCCAGCGCCGCAGCCGGCGTCTCGACCATGATGCCCAGCTCGATGCGGCGGGCGTGGGGCGCGCGCCGCCGGCGCAGTTCGGCAACCGCCTCGGCCAGCAGGCGGCGGGCCAGGCGCACCTCCTCCACGGCGGCGACCATGGGCACCATGACCTGCAGGCGGCCGCTGCCCGCCGTGGCCCGCAGCAGGGCGCGCAGCTGGCAGCGGATCAACTCGGCGTGCTCGCGGTAAAAGCGGACGGCGCGGCAGCCGAGAAAGGGATTCTCCTCGCGCGGCAGCCCCAGGTAGGGCAGCGGCTTGTCGCCGCCGATGTCGAGGGTGCGGAAGATGACCCGGCGCTTGCCGGCCGAGCGCGTTGCCTGCGAATAGGCGGCCAGCTGCTCTTCCTCGCCCGGGGGCGCCTCGCGGCCGAGAAAGAGGAACTCGCTGCGGAAAAGGCCGATGCCCTCGGCGCCGTTTCGCCAGGCGCCGTCCAGTTCGGCGGGCGTGCCGATGTTGGCGGCGATCTCGACGCGGACCTTGTCGCGGGTCGCGGCCGGCCGGCGGTTCAGGCGGGCCCTTCTCGCCAGCCGTTTTTCGGCGCTTCCCTCCTCGAGACGGTAGTAACGCCGCAGGGCCGCCCCTGGAGAAATGACGGCCAGGGCGCGCCGGCCGTCGACGACCAGGTCGACGCCATTGCCGATCCGCGACAGCGTCTCCGGCGGCAGGGAGACGGCGGGGATGGCCAGAGAGCGCGCCAGGATGGCGACGTGCGAGGTGGCGCCGACGGCGCCGAGAACGAGGCCGCGCAGCCGCCGGCGGTCCATGGCGAGCAGCCCGGCGGGTGAAAGGGAGGCCGCGACCCACACGAAGGAGCCGCGGCTGCGGGGGATGGCGCCCCCCTTGGCCGGGCCGTACAGGGCGTCGCCCAGCTGCGAGGCGATGTCGCGCAGGTCGCCCGCGCGCTCGCGCAGGTAGGCGCTGGCCGAACCCTGCAGCACGGCGGCGAAGCGCGCGGCGGTCTTGGCGATGGCCGCGCCGGCCGCCATATTCCCGTTTGAAATCTGGTTTTCGATCTCCCTCCGGAAGCCCGGGTCGGAGAGGATGGCGCGCTGGGCCCTGAGGATGGCGGCGGCCTCTTTCCCCAAGCCCTGCTGCGCCAGCGCGGCGAGGTCGTC
The DNA here is from genome assembly GCA_964562095.1 of uncultured Clostridia bacterium. GTDB lineage: Bacteria > Acidobacteriota > Aminicenantia > UBA2199 > UBA2199 > UBA2199. Next base: position 9,418 of record CAZLSH010000029.1, read on the forward strand.
CTCGACGCGGCGGCAGGCCTCCTCGAACAGGCGCCGCTCGGCTATGGGATCCTTTTTCCCAGCGGCGAAGCGCCTGGGCAGCGGGCTCCGCCCAGCCTGCAGCAGGGCCCGGCCGCGGCCGCTTCCCGGCGCCAGGGAGCGGCCGCGCAGGCAGCGGCCGCCCAGATCCTGGAAAACCGGGGGGAGCCAGGCTTCCCCGACGGGAGCGGCGCCCTCGAGCGGCGGCGAGGCGCCGTCGTCGGCATGGGGCAGTTCGTTCTCCAAGAAGGCGCGCAGGGCGGAGGCGGCTTCCCCGGCCTGCGCGCCGCTGATCCGGAGCCGGCAGGGGTCGCCCTGGAGGGTGCTGCTGGCCACGAGCTCCAGAACGCTCGCGGCGTCGGCGCGCGTGCGGCGGCGCGGGTTGATCAGGGCCACCCGGCAGGCGAAGGGGAGGCAGGCGTCGCGAAGCAGGCTGGCCGGGCGGGCATGGAGGCCGTTGGCCAGCGGGAAGGCGAAGGGGATCTCGATCGAGGCGGGGCTCATTCTCCCAGGCGCTGAAACAAGGCCTCGGGGTGCTTGATCGCCTCCTGGATGCCGATCTCGACGATCTTTTTCCCGGCGAAGCGCTCCCGGTCCTGGACGGCGATGTCCACGGCGAAGATGACGACGTCGGCCTCGCGGATGTCCCCGGCCTTCAGCCTGTTTTCGACTCCCATCGAGCCCTGGGTCTCGACCTGGATGGCGTGGCCGAGCCGGCGCGCTGTTTTCTCCAGCTGCTCGGCCGCCATGTAGGTGTGGGCGATGCCGGTCGGGCAGGCGGTCACGGCGACGATCTTCATTCCATCCTCCTCAGTAATGTGCCCCGCGCCATCGGCGCAGAGCGTTGGCCAGCAGCGCCACCAGCAGCGCGCCGGCGGCGATGGCCGCGACGTAGGCCAGGCGGTTGTCCACCACCGGCAGCACGATGGGGCCGCCGTGGGGGGCGTGGCCGCCGACCCCGCCCAGCATGGCCATCACCGCGGCCAGCATCGACCCCAGCATGATGGTGGGGATGACGCGCAGCGGCTCGGCGGCGGCGAAGGGGATGGCCCCCTCGGTGATGCCGATCATGCCCATGGCCAGGCTGGCGTAACCCGCCTCGCGCTCCTGCTGCGTCCAGCGCTTCCGCCCCAGCAAGGTGGCCAGGCCCATGCCCAGCGGCGGCACGCAGATGGCGGCGGCGCAGGCGCCCATGGGGGCGAAGTTGCCCTCCTTGATCATGGCGGCGCTGAAGAAGAAGGCGACCTTGTTCACCGGCCCGCCCATGTCGAAGGCGATCATGGCGCCCAGTACCGCCGCCAGCGCGACGCGGTTGCCCGTGCCCATCACCTGCAGCCAGGCCGACATCGAGGTCATCAGGTCGCGGATCGGCACGCCGATGAAGCGGAACATGACGAAGCCCACGATCAGCGAGGCGACGACCGGGATGACCAGGATGGGCATCACGGGCTTGAAGTAGATGGGCAGCTTCACCTTTTTGATCAGCATGACCACCAGCCCGGCGAGCAGTCCGGCGGCCAGCCCGCCCAGGAAACCGGCGCCGATCTGGTGGGCGATGGCGCCGCCGACGAACCCCGGCACCAGCCCCGGGCGGTCGGCCATGCCGAAGGCGATGTAGCCGGCCAGCACCGGCACCAGCAGCGAGAAGGCGGTGCCGCCGATGTCCATGAGCATCTTCAGGAAGGGGGCGTGGGAAAAGTCTGGCCCCTCGGGGCCCATGGGGGCGAAGGCGATGGCCACGGCGATGAGGATGCCGCCGCAGGCCACGAAGGGGATGGCGTAGGAGACGCCGGAGAGCAGGTACTGCCTGATCTTGAACAGATGGGCTTTCATCTTCTTTCCCGGCCCGTCAGTCGAAGCGGACCTTGACGGTCCTGATCTCGAAGGCGCGGAACGCCAGCTCCAGGCGGCCGTCCTTCAGGTCCAGCGCTTCTCCCTCGTTCTCCAGCAGGTCGGTCGCGACGGCGGAGCGGGGAGAGCGAAGGAAGCTCACTGCCGCCGTCCCCGCCTTGCCGTTGGCCTCATAAAGGCGCAGGACCAGGCCGCTGCCGTCCTCGGCCAGCTTGACGGCGTCCAGTACGACGCCGGTGCCCCCGACGCTGAAGAAACTCTGGGCCGGTGGCAGCGGACCGGCAACGGGATCGACGAGAAGGCGGGCGATCAGCGGCTGGTTCAGTTCCTGGCCGCGGCGCACCACCTGGCTCTCGTTCCAGGCGCCGGCGTGGGGATAAAGGGAATAGGTGAACTCGTGGCGGCCGCGGTCGGCCGCGGGATCGGGCCAGCTGGGCGAGCGCAGCAGCGACAGCTTCATGACGCTGCCGTGGATGTCGTGTCCGTGCTTGGAGTCGTTGAGCAGGGCGATGCCGCCCTTGGCGTCGGAGAGGTCGGCCCAGCGCAGCGCCGGCACCTCGTAGCGCGCCTTCTCCCAGAGCGTCTCGAAGCGGGTGGTGCGGCCGATGGCGGCAAACGGGATCTCGTAAAAGGCCTTGTCGGCTTTCACGTCGAGGGCGAAGCAGGCCTTCAGCGACAGGTGGTCCTCCCACCAGTCGGCCTCGGTGCGGATGTCGACGCGGTCCAGGTCGTGGTACAGCGTGATGAACTGGGTGAAAAACGAGGAGGGGAAATCCTCGCTGGGGTATTCGCGCGATTTGGACAGGCCGAGAAAGCTCTTGTCGACGCGGTAAACGGTCTTGACCGGGCCGCTGGACACGAGTTCCACCTTGTCGGCTTTGTTCAGCTCCCAGCCGCGGCCGGTATAGCCGATGTTCCAGGCGTCCCAGTCCTCGGGCCGGTCCTCGTAGACCCACAGCTTGTTGGCCTGCTCGCCGGCGGCCACGAGCTCGCGCTGCTGCCGCTTGTCAAAGATGCTGCTGAGGTTGCCGCTGGCCGGGTCGATCTCCAGTCGTAACCATGCATTCTCAAGCACTCCGAATTTCTGGCTGAATGGCTTGATCCTGATCCGGGGCATGGTGTTGAATCCCCGGGAGGCGATTCGAAAGACGCGATAGCCCAACGGCGGGACCCTGCCGGCAACAAAGGTGATCTCGGTCAGGCCGTCGTCTCCCTTCGCACCGATCTCGCAGGGGATTTCCCGGCCGGAATCATCCGTTACCCATATTTCCGGGTCCCTGGAGATTTCGGCAGTTGGACAGCGTACGGATACGGCATCGTCGCGCTCCCAGGAGAGGGGATTGAAGACGAGCAGCGGCGCGCCCTCCGTTTTGGAGGTGTCGATGCCGGCAGCGATGCGCCCCAGGGCGTTTTTCTGCAGGAGCATCAACTCCTCCTGCACTTTCTTGTACGTTTCCAGGGCGTCGCGGATCACCGGGGTGATGCTCGAGCCCGGCAGGATGTCGTGGAACTGCAGGGTCAGGGCGCTTTTCCAGCACTTCTCCAGCTCTTCCCGGGGGTAGGGATCGCCCAGCAGCCAGGCGATCGAGCAGAGCTTTTCGGTCGCGGCCAGCAGGCTCTCGCTGCGGCGGTTGTTCTTCTTGATCGCCCCTTGGGTGGTGAAGGTGCCCTGGTGATACTCGAGATAGAGTTCGTCCTGCCACAGCGGCAGGTCGAGCTTTTCCTTGCGCTTCTGCTGCAGGAAGGGGCTGGGCGTCGTATGGGCGAACCTCGGCGCCAGCGCCAGCTTGCCGTAGCCGCGCACGCGATCCAGGATCTCGCGGTTGGGCCCGCCGCCGTGGTTGCCCAGGCCGTAGAGGATCAGGCTCTCCTTCAGGCCGGTGGTGGCCTCGTACTTGGAGACGCCGTGGGCCACCTCGGTCAGCTTCAGCCGGCTGGCGTAGCTCAGCGGCGGCATGTAGGTCAGGATGGTCGAGCCGTCCACCCCCTGCCAGTTGAACAGGAAGTGGGGAAAGACGGTGGTGTCGTTCCACCACAGCTTCTGGGTGATGAAGGTGTCGATGCCGCCCAGCTTATAGATCTGCGGCATGTTCCAGTTGTAGCCGAACGAGTCGGGGTTCCAGCCGATGCGCACGTCGACGCCGAACTTCTCATGGAAGTATTTCTTGCCGTAGAGGAGCTGGCGCGCCCAGCTCTCGCCGGAAATCAGGTTGCAGTCGGGCTCGACCCACATGCCGCCGACGATCTCCCAGCGGCCGCTCTGGACCTTTTCGCGGATGGCCTGGAACAGTTCGGGGTGCTTCTTTTCGATCCAGTCGTAGGTGACGGCCTGGCTCTGGGCGTAGGTGAGCTCGGGGTATTCGCCCATGTTCTGGATGACGGTCTCATACGTGTTCCTGGTCAGGGCCATGGTCTCGGCCATGCGCCACAGCCAGGCGATGTCGATGTGGGCGTTGCCCACCAGGTGGATCTTGAATTCCTCGAGGTAGTTCTTCACCGGGGCGGCCGCGGCATAGGAACGCTTCAGCGCCGACCGCACCCTGGGCCAGTCGCCGGCGTCCATGGCCTCGCGGTCGAAGGCCGCTACGGCCCTGTCGAGGGCGGCGTTGAGCCGCGCCAGTTTCGCCCGGTCCACGTTGCGCTGGTCCGGGATGTCGTAGGGCTTGCCGGTGAAGGTGAAGCGCTTCAGCTCGGGGTTGAGCAGGATGTCGGCGAACTGGAAGGAGGCCAGCCAGTCCCTGAGCGCGGCCAGGTTCTCCTCCGCCGCCGGGAAGCGCAGCTCGGCCGACATCAAGTGGAACGAGATCCCGTCGTCCGGGGGAGCGCCGCGCCGGCGCTCGGGCCAGTACTCGCCGCGCGCAGGCTCGAAGCCGCGGTTCTCGATGGCGATCTCCAGCTCGTGGGCGGCGCTGTCGGCAACGGCCAGCAGCCGTACGTCGCGCGTCTCCTCGACCGCGGTGCCGCTCTCGCCGTGCAGCGTCACCTGCTCCAGCTCCCGGCCATCGAGGAAGAACGTCGCCCGGACCAGGCCGCGGCCGCGCATCGCGGCCTTCAACTCCAGGGGCGTGCCGGAGGCTTTGGTCCCGGCGAACGCGGCCGGCGCCAGTATCTGCGCCCGCAGGCGGAAATTCGCCGCCGTGACCGCGCGCCCGGACGAGTAGGCTTCCCAGCGGCCGCCGTCGGCCGACTGCTGCCACTCCATGACCCGACCGTCGATCGCCTTCGCGATCGCCGCCAGCTTCTCCCTGGCCGTCTCAGCGCTCAACCTTGGCGCCAGCGCGCCGATCATCAACGCCGCCAGCAGGATCGTCTTGCTTTTCATGCCGCACTCCTTTGCCGTCTTCTCGGCCGGGACTTCGGTCCAGGTCCATATTCTATTGGCAAGCGCCCCGATTTACAAGCCCGGATAAATAAGGTATAATCACAAGGTCACGGAACCAGCCGCTCGGATCTCCGCTCCCTTTCCCCGGAACCAGGAAACGTGATCGTTTTCGCCCAAGAAACAAATGAAGAAATTCAAGAACATCGCCATCATCGCCCACGTCGACCACGGCAAGACGACGCTGGTCGACGCCATGCTCCGCCAGGCCGGCGTCTTCCGCGACAACCAGGCCGTGGCCGAGCGGGTGATGGACTCCAACGACCTGGAGCGCGAGCGCGGCATCACCATCTTCTCCAAGAACGCCGCCTTCCAATACGAGGGCTACAAGATCAACATCGTCGACACGCCGGGCCACGCCGACTTCGGCGGCGAGGTGCAGCGCATCATGAAGATGGTCGACTCGGCGCTGCTGCTGGTCGACGCCTTCGAGGGGCCGATGCCCCAGACCAAGTACGTGCTCAAGAAGTCCCTGGAGCAGGGCCACCGCCCGATCGTGGTCATCAACAAGATCGACCGCCCCAACGCCCGCCCCGACGAGGTGCTCGACGCCGTCTTCGACCTCTTCGTCGAGCTGGGCGCCGACGAGCAGCAGCTCGACTTCCCCGTGCTGTACGCCTCGGCCAAGGAGGGCCTCGCCCGCTACGAATTGCATGACAAGAACAAGAACCTGAAGCCGCTCTTCGAGACGATCCTGCGCCACGTGCGCGAGCCCGAGGGCGACCGCGACGCCCCGTTCCAGTTCATGGCCTCGGCGATCGGCTACGACAACTACCTGGGCAAGATCGGCACCGGCCGCATCCACAACGGCACGGTGACCCAGGGCGAGGAGGTCATGCTGATCAAGCGCGACGGCGAGCGCCGGCCCGCCAAGGTCACGCGCATCTTCACCTACGACGGCATCCAGCGCGTCAGCGTCCCCGAGGCCGTCGCCGGCGACATCGTCTCGCTGGCCGGAGTCGAGACCATCGACCTGGGCGAAACGGTGGCCGACTTCGACCAGCCGCTGGCGCTGCCGGCCATGGACATCGACGAGCCCACCCTGGCCATGACCTTCGCCGTCAACGACTCGCCGTTCGCCGGCCAGGACGGCCGCTTCGTCACCTCGACGCAGCTGCACGAGCGCCTGCGCCGCGAGATCCTGAACAACGCCAGCCTGCGCCTGGAGGAGACCGCCTCCAAGAAGGCCTTCGTGATCAAGGGGCGCGGCACGCTGCAGCTGTCGATCCTGATCGAGAACATGCGCCGCGAGGGCTACGAGTTCCAGGTCTCCCGCCCCGAGGTGATCTGCCGCGTCGTCAAGGGCGAACGCTGCGAGCCCATGGAACTGGCGGTGGTCGACGTCGCCGACGCCTACTCGGGCGTGGTGATCGAGATGCTGGGCCAGCGCAAGGGCGAGTTGCTGCAGCTCGTGCCCGGCTCCGACGGCTATACCCGCCTCGAGTTCAGGATCCCGGCGCGCGGCCTGATCGGCGTCAACAACGACTTCCTCACCGCCACCCGCGGCACCGGCATCCTCAACCACTCCTTCACGGGCTACGAGCCGTTCAAGGGCGAGATGAACCGCAAGACCAAGGGGGTGCTGATCGCCCACGAGCCCGGGGTCACGGTGGCCTACGGCCTGTACGGGCTGCAGGACCGCGGCAGCCTGTTCCTCGGCGCCGGCGTCCCGGTCTATGCCGGCATGATCGTCGGCGAGCACAGCAAGGACAACGACCTGGTGGTCAACGTCTCGCGCGGCAAGAAGCTGACCAACATGCGCTCGGTGCAGTCGGACGAGGCGATCCGCCTGACGCCGCCGCGGCAGTTCTCGCTGGAGCAGGCGCTGGACTACATCGAGGACGACGAGCTGCTCGAGGTCACGCCGAAGAACGTGCGCATGCGCAAGAAGAAGCTCGACGCCAACGCCCGCAAGCAGGAAGAGAAGACCCGCCAGGCGGGGTAGGGTAGGGGCACGGCGCGCCCTACGAATATTCATAAAAATGGCCTCCTTCCGTTGAGTAAAATATCTGGTCCTATTAAAATATCGTCAATCATTGCAGGTACAAAAGGGGTGCATATGAAAAAATGGACGTTGACTTTGCTGGCAGTGTGTTCGCTGCTGCTTTTGGCTGGCGATTACAATGAAGAAAGGCTCATTAACGATTTCGACAAGCTGTTCAAACTGGAAACCATTGAGTATGAAGGGAACAAGATGATGTTTGTCGCTGTCAATGAAGCAGGTATTACTGAGTATGGGGATCTTTTAAAGCAATATCATCTTTATCTGGCGATGATCAATCAGTTGGCCGAAACGCACAAAATATGTGATTCACTCAAGGATCTGGCGCCTACGAATGCCGAAACAACATTGCTGACCCAGCTTCGCGGCAATCCATTCTTGAAAAAAGAGCTGCTCCCTCTCATGGCCCGGTATTTGCAGGCTAAGGGTCATTCCGTGAGTATGGCATTGGAACCAAGGCCGACGTACGACATGAGGGCACTGATGCCTGTTGCCGCCAGATTTTTTTATCCCCATATGGTGGATGACAAATTTAAAATTCATATTTGTGTTGGATTCAACGGACTCAATTCATTGAATCCCGCACCGCCCGCCGCTCTTGCCGCCTTCAGCTTGCAGGCCATCATGTCGGATCGGCCGGAGTTCCCCGAATTCATCCGCTATATAAAAAAAACAAGGGCAGAAAAAGAGGATCTAGATATTCAGACCTTTCAAAAAGAAATCTGGGAATGGCTGGAGAAAAATCCTAAGCTGAAGAGTCTCTTGAGCGAAGAATACGATAAAAGAAAGGAAATCCTGCCTTTCTTTCTGGTTGTCAGCGAATAAATTCTTTGCTCTTTGTGTTGGGGCAGCCTGCCGTGTCTCCTGGTAATGTCTGCGATTGGCTGCTCTGGTTCCATGATCTGATGGCTTGCCGTTAAAAGAGCACATTTTTCACTATTTACAAATCGCTGCCAGGGGAAGAGCATTCTCCGCGGGAATGGCAAATGGCAAAAGTTGAAAAGTCGGCATGCCTGGTAAGGGAGAATGGATGGAAAAAAGCCCGGGCCTGATCCCGCCCCATGGCGGTTACCGCAAGCTGCGCAGTTTTCAGTGCGCGCAAATGGCCTATGACCTGACGGTGGTCTTCTGCGGCCGCTTCATCGACCGGCGGTCGCGCACGCACGACCAGATGGTGCAGGCGGCCCGCAGCGGCGTGCAGAACATCGCCGAGGGGAGCATGGCCTCCGGCACTTCGAAAAAGACCGAGCTGAAGCTGACGGGCGTGGCCAGGGCCAGCCTGGAGGAGCTCCTGCTGGACTATGAGGATTTCCTGCGCCAGCGCGGGCTGAAACTATGGGCCAAGGATTCGCCGGAAGCGCTTGAAACAAGAAAGCTCCTGTCTGACCCGTCTGACCGGTCAGATCCGTCCGACAAGAAGAAAATTGACCTCCTGATCGTTGAAGCCGAAGTCGCGGCCAACATCATGATCTGCCTGGTCAACCAAGCGAGCTACTTGCTGCGCGGGCAGCTGCAATTCCTGGAACGGAAGTTTCTCGAAGAGGGCGGGTTCACGGAACGACTCTACAGCCAGCGCCAATCCCGTCGCGGCAAACCATGAGGGGGCCGATCGCTAGGGCCTTCCTTGATCCCTGCGGCCGGGCGTGGTATAATACGCTTTCATCAGGAAGAAACACTCCAGATAGAAAATAAACCGTCTCACTTCAATCAGTGGTCACGTTTTATGGTTGCGTTTTCCCTCGTGCAGCGACCGTTTCTGGCCAAGCCCTTTTGCAAAACGGCGCCCCCTTCCTGCTGCAAAGGAAAGCAACCATGATCAAGAAGAAATTTTCCGCGTTCGGAATCTCCCATGAAATGAGCAAGGCCATCGCCGAGATGGGCTTCGAGGAGGCCACGCCGATCCAGAGCCTGGCCATCGGCCCGATCCTGGCCGGCGCCGACATCATCGGCCAGGCGCAGACCGGCACCGGCAAGACCGCCTCCTTCGGCATCCCCATCGTCGAGCGCATCGATCCCGCCCAAAAAAAGGTGCAGGCGCTGATCCTCTGCCCCACGCGCGAGCTGGCGGTGCAGATCGCCGAGGAGCTGAAGCTGCTGGGCAAGTACAAGAAGGATATCCGCATCCTGCCGGTCTACGGCGGCCAGCCCATCGAGCGCCAGATCGCCGCCCTGCAGCGCGGCGTGCAGGTGGTGGTCGGCACCCCAGGCCGCGTCCGCGACCACATGGAGCGCAAGACCCTGCGCCTGGACGGGGTGCGCACGGTGGTGCTCGACGAGGCCGACGAGATGCTCGACATGGGCTTCGTCGACGAGATGAAGTTCATCCTGGCCGCCACGCCGGCGCCGCATCAGACCCTGCTCTTCTCGGCCACCATGCCGCGGGCCATCCTCTCGCTGAGCAAGGCGTTCCAGACGCAGCCGGAGCTGATCCGCATGGTGCACGAGGACCTGACCGTCCCCGGCGTCGAGCAGACCTACTACGAGGTCAAGGAGTTCCAGAAGACCGAGATGCTGGCGCGGCTGATCGACATCCACGACTTGAAGCGCGCCCTGGTCTTTTGCAACACCAAGATCCGCGTCGACGAGCTGGTCGAGAAGCTGCAGGCGCGCGGCTACGCGGCCAGCGGCCTGCACGGCGACATGAAGCAGATGTTCCGCGACCGGGTGATGAACCAGTTCCGCGGCGGCCGCCTGGAGATCCTGGTGGCCACCGACGTGGCGGCGCGCGGCCTCGACGTCGACGACATCGAGGTGGTGGTCAATTACGACGTGCCCCGCGACGAGGAATACTACGTGCACCGCATCGGGCGCACGGCCCGCGCCGGCAAGAGCGGCCGCGCCTTCACCTTCGTCGCCGGCCGCGAACTGGGCAAGCTGGCCGAGATCCAGCGATTCGCCAAGACGCGCATCCGCCGCCAGCGCCTGCCCTCGGTCGACGACGTCGACCAGATGCGCAACGGCGCCGTGCTGGACAAGGTGCGCCAGGTGATGGAGGCCGAGGCTGGCGAGAAATACACCGCCATGGTCGAGACGCTGACCGGGGACGACCACTCGTCGCTCGAGGTCGCCGCCGCCCTGCTGAAGATGATCATGGAAAAGGACGGCAAGGCTCCCGTCGTTCCCCAAGGGGACGCCCCCCAAGGGGACGCCGCCCAACGCTTTGGGTCGGCAGCCGGCGAAGCCGTGCGCCGCGTCGACATGGACGAGGCGCCGCGGCGGCCGGGCAAGCCGGCCAGGGACCACGGCATCCATGCCGCTGCCGAGCCCGCCGCGCGCCTGGCCGCGGGCGAAGCGACGCGGCTGAAGATCCGGCTGGGCAAGAACCAGGGCATCCGCCCCGGCGACATCGTCGGGGCCATCACCGGCGAAACCGACCTCGTCGGCCGCCAGATCGGCGCCATCGAGATCCACGACTCCTTCAGCCTGGTCGACGTGCCGCAGGCGCTGGCCGCCAAGGTGATCGAGGTCATGAGCGGCTGCCAGATCAAGGGCCACCCGGTGTTCATCAAGACCGACAAGCACCTGGACAAAAAGAAGAAGGACAAGTAGGACGGGCTCCCGTGCCGGCCCATGCCGTAATGCGAAACGGCCTCAGGTGCCGGCGCCGATCCTCATAACTGGGCGGCGAAAGTGGTCTGGTCGAAATGGACGATGACGTCGAAGTGTTTCGGAATGAAGAACGGCGGATAGTAGTAATCGGCGGGATCCCCGGAATAGGCGGCCCCGATGTCCAGCATCTGCCTGCGTTGGTTGAACCAGGCTTGCAGCGGGTCTCCCTGCTCCAGCCGGTCCAGGCGGAGGAAGAATGATTTTCGGGCGGCGGCATGGAACAGGTCGTTGAGAGAGTATGCCAGCGGTTCCGCGTCCAGGGTAAAGGTCTGCAGGCCGGTGTACACCTTGTTGACGGGGTCGTAGCCCCAGGCGTTGAAGCTCCCCTGGCAGAAGCTGAAGCCGACGGCAACGTACCGGCTGCCGAGGGCAGCGCGCAGGTGACAGCCCGTCGACCTGAGCCAAATGTCGCCGCCATCGTTGGCCACGTGCATATTGTGCGCCCAGAGGGCGATGCCGCGGCCGCCAGCGAAGTTTCGTTGCGCCCACAGCGTGTTGTCTGCCATATGACGGTCGCGGATGTTCTCTGTTGGTGAAGTTTCTGAATAGAGTTGGTTGACCTGGGACAGGCTGCGCAGCAGCTGGCGGGCCACTTCGAACTCTTGCGCCGATGACCGATGGATGAATCCGTCCCGCAGACCCTCCCAGGCCTGGTATTCGGCCCCCAGGTCCAGCTGCAGGGATTGGTACTGCTCCTGGGAAAGATTCTTGAACCGGCCGTCGCGAAAGCTTTCCTCGCGCGCCAGCAGCGGCTCGATCTCGGCCAGATGGCCGGGCGAAACGCGTTCCAGGTATTCCCGCAGCAGATCGGGCTGATAGGTCGCGTACTGGCAGTCGACGCCGACGTAGTGGAGCCGCTTCGCCTCCGGGCGCTGGAGGTTGACTTGGCGCATCCATTCCAGGAGCGCCTTGACCTCGACGGTTCGCCACGTCCAGAAGATCATGGTCCGGCGCATCAAATCGTCCAAATCGCCGGGCCCGCCGTTGAGCCAGCGGTCGAAATAGACCGACTCGCCGAAATCGCATTCGAAGGCGAAGACCCGGAAATCGAAGCGCTCGACCAGGAACCGGAAGAGCCGGTGCTTCATGGCGAAGAATTCGTGGGTCCCGTGGGTGGCCTCGCCGAGCCCCACGATCGTCGCTTGGCCAAGGTCCTCCAGCGGCGCCAACTCGTCGTCGGGCAGGTCCGGTTCGGAGCCGCTCAGCGGCAGGGTTGACAGGTTCAGGCCTGACAGGAGCTCCTGGGAGAATTTCTCCATGGGCTCGCTGGCATCCTCCTTCACCTTTTCGCACGCCCAGAAAGGCAGGAGCAGGAAAAGCGCCAGGGTGACGAAAGAAATCCTCCCAATATTCTTCATCTTTTCTCCTTGTCTTTTTTAAAAGAAAGTCAAAGGCCTTCGGCCATGTCCTCCTCCTGCCCGAAAAAAAAGCAATTCCGCTGCCAATTGAAGTGGAGGAAACTGTCCTGATTATGTGACAGACAGGAATGATCAGCGAACAATCCAGGACAACCAGAAATGGATTGACGGGTTGAAGGGTAGACAGGGGAACAGCCCTGGAAATGACCGCTTTCTTAACTCCCGACTCTTGAACTCTTTAACCCATCAACTCTTTATCCCTTTAACTTTTTTCCCGAACAGGCTGAACACCGGCGTCCCCGCCAACGACACCAGCATGCCCACCGTGCCGGCCTCGGGCGAGGGGCGGCCCGCCAGGTACATGGCCATGCAGACGGCCAGGGCCAGGATCGACGAGGCGATGGCGCCGAAACGGTTCGCCCATTTCGTGAACAGCCCCCAGATGAACGGCCCGAGGAACACGGCGCCGATGGCGCCCCAGGAGATGCCCAGGATGGAGACGATGGTCGCCGGCCGGGTGTAGGCCAGGATCACCGACAGCAGGATGAAGAAGGCGCTCAAGACACGCATCATGCGCGTCAGCGAGCGGTCGGAGACCTTGGGATTGATGAAGCCGGCGTAGAGGTCCTTGGCCAGCGACGAGCTGGAGACCAGCACCAGCGCCGCCAGCGTCGACATCGACGCCGACAGGATCAGCAGCATGATGAAGATGATCAGCGAGGAGGGCACCGCCTTGGCGATGAGCTCGGGCACCAGGGCGTCGAAGACGGGCTGGCCGGCGGCGAACGCTCCGGGCGCGTTCCCGGGCGTAAGCAGCAGCCGCGAAAAGCTGCCGGTGAAGTAGGCGATCGTCGTCAGCACCAGGGCGAAGGCCGTGGAGATCCACATGCCGGCGCGGATGGCCCGGCGGTCGCGGATGGCGTAGAACTTCTGCACCAGCTGCGGCATGGCGAACGGCGCCGCCGAGGTCAGGAACACGAGGCAGAACAGGGGCCAGAAACCCGGCGGGCCGATTGGCGCGGTCAGCCTGGGGTCGATGGCCGCCAGCTGCGCCGTGCCCGCGGCCAGTCCGCCGGCCTTGCCGATGACGCTGAAGATGAACACGCCGCCGCCGATGAGCATCAGCACGCCGAAGAGGACGTCGATCGTGCTCATCGACTTGTAGCCGCCAAGCACCATGTACACGGCCGTGAACAGCCCCATGAAAGCCAGGGCGTGCCAGAACTCGGTGCCGAAGTTCAGCTGGAACAGGTAGGAGAGGCCGATGAACACGGCGGCCGAGTAGGGGATGAAGAAAACGAACACGGCCACGGCGGAAAAAGCCTTCATGAACCGGCTCTGGTAGCGCTTTTCGAAATACTCGGCCATGGTGCTGGCCCCGGTCTCCTGCGACATTTTCTTGACCCGCCAGCCCAGCAGCCACCAGACGAGCAGCACCCCGACCAGGGTGTTGCCCACGGCGATCCACACGCCCGAGTAGCCGAACTGCCAGCCGATCTTGCCCGAGAAACCGATGAAGATCACCGCCGAGAAATAGGCGGCGCCGTAGGTGAAGGCGGTCATCCAGGCGCCGATCTTGCCGCCACCGAGGAAAAAGTCGTGGAAGGTCGTGGTTTTCCTGCCGCGCAGGACGCCGATGGCCACGATGGCCAGCACATAAAGGGTCAATACCGTGATCTTCAGGATCATTTTTTTCTCCTCGTTTAAAAGCGGAAGAACAACTCGAACTGCACCCAGTGGTAGGGATCGGCGCCGGCGCGGTAGAAGCCGCCGGGGCGGAAGTACTCCCAGATCAGGCGGCCGGAAAGGTGGCTGGACACGTCGTAGGCCGCCTTGACGATCGCCAGCCAGCCGCGGTCGCGGCCGGCGCCGCTGAGCAGCGCCGCGGGGAGAGTTTTTTCCGCCGCCGACAGCCGGTGCCAGGCCAGGCTGAGCTTGACCTTTTCCGCCGGCTCGAGCACCATGGAGGCGTAAAGCGAAATGAAATTGGTCCAGTCGGCCACGCGCGTCTCCCTGGCCTGCAGGTAGATGAGCGAGTCGCTCCATTTCGGCCACCTGCTGAAGGCGGCGTCCCAGCCTTCAAAGCGCGGCGTGGCCGGGTCGTCGCCGCTGAGAAAGATGCCGCCCAGGGTCAGCTGCGCCGGCACGGGGAAGCGCCGGCCCGGCTTGTGGTCGAGGTGGAAATAGCCGCCCAGGCCGCGGCGGGTCCTGTCGCCGAGCGTCCCGAGCTGCAGGGCCCCCTCGGCGGTCAGTGACAGCCTGGACGTGAACGGGTGGACCAGGCGGCCGCCGGCAACGTGCAGGGCTCCCTTGGGCACTGCGGCAAAGGCGAAGGCGTCCTTGCGGAAAAGGTAGGCCTCCAGGCCGGTCTTTTTCGCGTGAGCGCTGAAATAGAGGCCGACCCCCTGCTCCTCCTGCTCGACCATGGCCTGCTCCTTGTCGTTGACGACGGGCAGCAGGGTGTCGGTCCGCGGCTGGCGCACGAAAAAGAACGTCAGGCTGTTTTTGTTCTTCAGGGAGCAGTCGAGGCGCAGGCCGTTGAAATAGCCCGAGCGCGAGCCGTCGAGCGGCCCGCCGTCCATGACCAGGAAGCCCTCGCCCAGCATCATGTCGAAGCGTCCCAGGGTGAGGGAAAGGCCCGGCCGGCGCGGGCTCGCCCATTTGACGTACAACTGGTCGAAGATGACCTCATGGACATTGAAATCGGTCTTCAGCCGCGGGTCGAGCTTGGGCGCCAGGTAGACGCGGTTCTCGTTGGTCAGCCGCAGGTGGATAGCCCATGACCTGCCCGGCGTCCACAGGGTGCCGAGGCTGGTGCGCAGGCGCAGGTAGGCGCTGGAGTCAGTTCCGGAGTCGTCCAGGCTCATGGCGTTGTCCCAGCTCTCCTGGCGCACGCGCTCCCAGAAGTAGAATTTCAGGCGCGCCGCGTCCCGGGTCTCCTGCGCCTGGGCCGGCGCCGGCTGGGCCGCGCCAAGGGCGATGACCGCGGTCATGAGCAGGGCTTTGAATTCACGGACCATTTTTCCTCCCGCGGAACGGCAGCATGCCGCCTCTTCGCTGAGGCGATTCGCGAGGTGCGGCGAGCGGCGAAAGACAAAAATACCGCAAATCCGGGCAAAAAGCAATCGCGCCGGCGCCGGTTTACTCGCCGAGGCCGGCGGGATACAATGGCGGTGCGCAGGGAGTCAAAAAATGCTCTGGAAGCTGGTCGTCCTTTTCGCCCTGGGCGTGGCCGAGCTCTGGGCCGCCGCCCCCGCCGGCATGGCCATGGGACTGGACCCGCTGCTGGTCTGCCTGGTCGCGGCCTCAGGTGCCGTTTGCGGCGGCACGGCCGTCGTCCTGCTGGGGGAGCGGGTGAAGGCCTGGCTGCAGAAGCGGAAAAAGCGCGAGCGGCTCGAGGCGAAGCGCGGGCTGCTCTGGCGCGTCTGGCAGCGCCATGGAGTCATCGGCTGGGGGCTGCTGGCGCCGCTGCTGGTCGGCTCGCCGCTGGGCGCCGCCCTGGGCCTGGTCCTGGGCGCGCCGCCAAGGCGGCTATTGCCCTGGCTGGCGGCGGGGTCGGTCTTATGGAGCATCGTTTTTTCCATATTGGCGGCAATCGGAAAACTAGTAATCTAGACGTCAGACGTTAGACGTCAGTAGTTAGCAAGAGAAAAAGAAAATAAAGATATTTGTTTTTGACTTGTGGTGTTTAAATGCTGCTTTCTTGCCAAAGCCGAACATCTTTCTTTTTCTTGCTAACGTCTAACGTCTTTCTTTTTCTTGCTAACGTCTAACGTCTAACGTCTAACGTCTAACGTCTAACGTCTAACGTCTAACGTCTTATTTAAGC
>CAZLSH010000030.1:0-15473 GCA_964562095.1 uncultured Clostridia bacterium
ACTCTTTCAGGGCGGCAATTTATTTTCTTTTTCTCCACTCACTCTTCCCTCTCTCTTCCCTCACTCTTCCCTTTCTCTTCCCTGGAGCCGTAATACTCAGGGTTGACTAAGGCCCTGAAATGTCATAAAGTTAACCTTCTAACAAGCACCAGGAGGTCTTCATGGCTAAAGAACTGCTCTCGGGCAACGAGGCCATCGCCCGCGGCGCCTGGGAGGCCGGCATCACCTTTGCCTCCGCCTATCCCGGCACCCCCAGCACGGAAATACTGGAGAACATCATCCGCTACCAGGAGGACATCCACGCGCAGTGGGGGTCCAACGAGAAAACGGCCATGGAGGAGGCGCTGGGGGCCAGCTTCACCGGCGCCCGCGCCATCGTGACCATGAAGCACGTCGGGCTGAACGTCGCCGCCGACCCGCTGTTCTCCGCCAGCTACATCGGCGCCACCGGCGCCCTGGTCATCGTCTCGGCCGACGACCCGGGCATGCACAGCTCGCAGAACGAGCAGGACAACCGCCATTACGCCGTGGCGGCCAAGCTGCCGGTGCTGGAGCCCTCCGACTCGCAGGAGGCCAAGGACATGGTCCTGCAGGCGGTGAAGATCAGCGAGGCCTTCGACACGCCGGTGATGATCCGCATGACCACGCGCACCTCGCACTCGCGCTCCGCCGTGGAGCTGGGCGGGCGCCAGGCGCCGCCCGCCATCGAGTACAAGAGCGACTTTGCCAAGCGCAACCTGCTGCCGGGCAACGCCCGCCGGCGCCACGTGGCCGTCGAGGAGCGGCTGAAAAAGCTGGCCGCCTTCAGCGAATCCTTCCCGTTCAACGTCATCCGCGAGGGCAGGGAGCGGGTCGGCGTCCTGGCCAGCGGCGTCTCCTACCAGTACGGCCGCGAGATCTTTCCCGACGCCTGCTTCCTGAAGCTCGGCCTGCCCTATCCCTTCCCGGTGGGCCTGTTCAAGCGCTTCGCCGCCATGGTCGACAAGATCTACGTCCTGGAGGAGAACGACCCGATCATCGAGAATTTCGCCCGCCTGGCCGCGCCCGGCAGGGAGATCATCGGCAAGGACGTCTTCCCGCTGCTGGGCGAGATGTCGCAGGACGCCGTCGCCGCCAGCCTGGGCCTGAAACCGGCCGACCCGGGCGTCGCAACCGGCGTGCCGGCCCGGCCGCCGTCGCTGTGCGCCGGCTGCCCGCACACCGCCTTCTTCTACAACCTGGGCATCCTCAAGGTGCAGTCCAAGGGCGACATCGGCTGCTACACCCTGGGGGCGCTGCCGCCGCTGAGCGCCATGGACACCTGCGTCGACATGGGCGCCAGCATCACGGTGCAGCTGGGCATCGAGAAGGCCCTGGAGAAGGCGGGCCAGGCGACGAAGCAGGTCGCCGTCATCGGCGACTCCACCTTCTTCCATTCGGGCATCACCGGGCTGATCGACGTCATCTACAACCAGGGCAAGTCGACGGTGGTCATCCTGGACAACTCGATCACCGCCATGACCGGCCACCAGGAGAACCCCGGCTCGGGCCGGACGCTGATGGGCCAGGAGGCCCGCCGGGTCGACATCCTCAAGCTGGTGCGCGACGGCCTGGGCATCGAGCACGCCTACGAGGTCGACGGCTACGAGGTCAAGGCCATCCGCGACCTGCTCAAGCGCGAGATGGCGCGCCCGCAGCCGTCGGTGATCGTCGTGCGCCGCCCCTGCGTGCTGCTCTACCGCAAGGCGCGCTGGTCGCCGGCCATCGTGGACAAGGAGACGTGCACCAGCTGCAAGACCTGCCTGCGCCTGGGCTGCCCGGCCATCAGCACCGACGCCGACGGCAAGTCGCTGATCAACCCGTCGCTGTGCTCCGGCTGCGGCGTCTGCATCCAGGTCTGCCCCTACCAGGCCATCTCCTTCGCCGACGAAAAGGGGCTGCACATCAGCTCCCTGACCCTGGAAAAGTACGCCAAGGGAGGCGCCCAATGAAGACCCAATCGATCCTGATCTGCGGCGTGGGCGGCCAGGGCATCCTGACCGCCAGCGACCTGCTGTCCGACGTCCTGCTGCAGGCCGGCTTCCAGGTGAAGAAGAGCGAGGTGCACGGCATGAGCCAGCGCGGCGGCGACGTGGTCTCCACCGTGCGCTTCGGCGCGGAGGTGTTCTCGCCGCTGCCCGCCGTCGGCGAGACCGACTACATCCTGGCCTTCGAGAAGCTCGAGGCGCTGCGCCATGTCCGCTACCTGTCCCCCCGGGGCATCGTGATGGTCAACGACTTCGTGTGGAAGCCGCTCCCCGTCGCGGCGGGGTTTGCCACCTACCCGGCGGACGTGGTCGAGCAGCTGCGGAAACAGGCCGGCGAGCTGGTGGTCATCCCGGCGACCGGCATCGCCGCCGAACTGGGCAACGAGAAGGCCTCCAACGTGGTGCTGATCGGCCTGCTGGCCTCGCGCATGAAGATCGACAAGGCGGTCTGGCTGGAGGTCCTGCGCAAGAAGGTGCCGCCGCGCTTCCTGGACCTCAACCTCAAAGCCTTCGAGAGCGGCTACGGGTTCAAGGCCTGAACCCGGGCAAGGAGCGAACCATGATCCGCAATATGGAGCAGCTGCGCCAGGCGGCGCGGAACCGCAAGGGGGTGACGGCCGGCGTCCCCTGCCCCGAGGACGATAGCACCATCCTGTCGGTCATCGCGGCCCGGCGCGAGGAACTGGCCGATTTCATCCTCTGCGGCGAAAAGACGAAGATCGTCGAGCGGCTGGCCCGCCACGGCGGCACCGCGTCCGATTTCGACATCCAGGATACGCCCGGACCCGAGGCGGCGGTGGCGCGGGTGGTGGAGCTGGGCCGGCAGGGAAAGCTGCAGCTCATCCTCAAGGGCTTCCTGCCCACGGCGGCCCTGATGAAGCCCATCCTGGACAAGCAGCATGGACTGCGCGGCGAAAACCTGCTCTCCGACATCCTGGTGGTGGAAAACCCTTCCCCGTCGTTGCGGGGCGGTTCGGCAGCTGAAGAGCTCCTGGGCCTGAGCGACGGCGGGCTAAACATCCTCCCCGACCTGGCGCAGAAGAAGCAGATCGTGGAGAACGCGGTCGCGGTCTTCCACAACCTGGGCTACGCGGAGCCGCGGGTGGGCATCATGGCCGCCGTCGAATCGGTCAAGGACTCCATGCCCGCCACCCTCGACGCCCGGGAACTGACGGCGATGAACGAGCGCGGCGAGATCCGCGGCTGCCGGGTCTACGGGCCGCTGGCCCTGGACATCGCCGTCTCGCGCCAGGCGGCCGAGCACAAGGGCATACTCCACGACGTGGCCGGCCGCGTGCAGATCATGGTCATGCCCGCCATCGAGTCGGGCAACCTGCTGGGCAAGGCCTTCACCTACTACCTGAAGCTCACCGTGGCCCACGTGGTCATGGGCGCCCGGCTGCCGGTGCTGATCCCCTCGCGCAACGAGAGCGACAACGACAAGCTCCATTCCCTGGCCCTGGGCGTCCTCTCGGCCCGCAGCTGAGGCATGGGGCCGCGCCGCCTCCTCTTCCTGGCCGTTGCCCTGCTCATCCTCCCCGGCCCGGCCCTGCGCCCGGCCGCTCCCCCGCCCCAGGAACTGATGCGCCCGCTGCGCGCCGCCATCCTGGCCAGCCAGCCCTTCCGCGTCGACTTCACCCAGCAAGTCTACGTCGACGGCGAACTGGAGATGGAGGAGAGCGGCGTCATCGTCTTCGCCCACCGCGAGCTCATCAAGTGGGAATACCTCGACCCCGAGTCCAAGATCTTCATCCTGGAAGGCGACCGCTACCGCTTCTACGACCGCGAGAACAACCAGCTGCTGCTCGGCCGCGTGGACGCGAACGGCGAGCAGCTGATCTGGGAGCTGCTGCTCGCCGAGCAACCCGGGGGCGCCGTGCGCTGGGACGCCGCGTCGCGCACCGTCTTCCTCAGCGTGCCGGGCCAGGAGGAAGCCCAGCAGCTGCAGGTCCTCGTCGGCGCCGACTTCCTGCCCCAGCGCGTGGAACAGGCGTCGGGGAACGGGCTGACCACCGTTTACCGCTTCCGCGACTA
Source organism: uncultured Clostridia bacterium (assembly GCA_964562095.1). Taxonomy (GTDB): domain Bacteria; phylum Acidobacteriota; class Aminicenantia; order UBA2199; family UBA2199; genus UBA2199. The sequence continues at coordinate 4,041 of CAZLSH010000030.1, forward strand.
CCGCCGCCGCGTCGCCCTGGCGGCGGACGAATTCGACCTGCACCTGCCCGCCGGCGTGGACACGGTCGAGGAAGCGCAGCCTTGAAAACCTTCCGCCCCCGAAACACGTAGATGCAACTGGATGAAGATCAGGTATGGATCAGGAAAACGCTGCGCGGGGAGCGCCGGGCGTTCGAGGAGCTGATGCGCAAGTACGAGAAGAGGATCTTCGCTTTCGTGATCCGCATGGTCCGCAACGAGGATACGGCCGTGGACCTGACCCAGGATTTTTTCATCAAGATCTTCACCGTGCTGGACAAGTACAACTTCGAGTACAAGTTCTCCACCTGGGCCTACCGCATCTGCTACAACCTGGTCATCGACCACATCCGCAAGCACCAGGCCCAGGTCAGTTCGCTCGACGACGAGAGCGTCAGCGCCCGCGACCTGCTGGCGTCGGACAACGTCAGCCGCGAGGACGGATTCAAGGCCCTGTCGCGGGCCGAGACCCGCGACTACGTCTGGCGGGTGGTGGACCAGATCCCGCTCAAGTTCCGCGAGCTGATCCTGCTGCGCTACATCGAGGACCTCAAGTACGAGGAGATCGCCGACATCACGGCGCTGCCGGTGGGCACGGTGAAAAACCGCATATTCAAGGCCAAGGAGATCCTGAAACAGGAGATGGTGAAAGATGGCTTGCTTGTCTGACGAAACCCTGATCGCCTGCAACGAAGGCACGCTCGGCCCCATCGAGGCGGCCCGCTGCCGTGACCACCTGCTGCTCTGCGCCGACTGCCGCCGCGCCGCCGCCGCTTTCCGCCTGCTGGACTCGGTGCTCGCCGAGCCGGTGCTGCACGACCCGCCCGAGCGGCTCGTGCCGCAGGTCATGCAGCGCCTGTTCCCCGCCCTGCCGCGGCTGACCTCGATCGCGGCCATGGTCGCCGCCAGCGCCGTCTTCCTCATCACCTGGATCTACATCTACTTCGATTTCTCCAGCAGCAGCCTGATCCAGGCGCTGCGCCTGACCACCGACGGCACCTCGGGCTGGCTGGCCGGCATCATCCGGGGCATCACCATGGTCTACGAGGGCGCCCAGGCCGCCAGCAAGGCGCTGGCCGCTCTGCTGCGCATGCTGCTGCCCACGCCGCTGGGGACCGCCGTGGCCGCCGCCGCCTTCCTGGCACTGGCCGGGCTGCTGGCCTCGGCCTGGATCCGCCCGCGGCTGAAGAAGGCCAGGTCGCAAAAATCATGAGCAAAAAGATCCTGCTGCCGATCCTCCTCCTCGCCGTTGGCGGGCTTTTCCTCAGCGCCGCCGCGGAGAAGGAGATCACCGTGGCCGCCGGCGAGACCCGCGACGCGGCCATCAACGCCTTCCGCACCCGCCTGGCCGTCAGCGGCCGGGTCGACGAATCCGTTTTCCTGCTGGGCGGCAGCCTGCGCCTGGACGGCGAGGTGACCGGCGACGTCATCTGCATCGCCGCCGAAGTGGAGATCGCCGCGACGGCCGTGATCGGCCGCGACCTGATCGTCATCGGCGGCCGCCTGAGCCGGGCCGAGGGCAGCCGCATCGCCGGCCGCGCCTACGAAATCCGCTCGCAGCAGGACATGAAGCAGGTCGCCGCCTCGCTGCTGCCCTTCCTGCCCGAAACCGGCGGCATGACTTTCTTCAAGGTCATCAAGATCTTCTTCTGGCTCATCCTGGCGCTGCTGGCCCTGGCCGTCTTCCCGGCCCAGGTCGCCCAGGCGGCGGCCATGCTGCCCCGCCAGCCCTGGCGCCACCTGGGGCGCGGCCTGGCGGCGCTGCTCACCTTCCTGCTGCTGCTGCTCGCCTTCCTGCTGCTGAGTTTCGTGCTGATCGGCATCCCGCTGCTGATCGTGCTGATGGCCGCCTACTTCCTGGTGCTGATCTTCGGCCGCGCCGCTGTTTTCTATTTTCTCGGCGAGCGCGCCGGCGCCGTCCTGCGGCTGCGCGCCAACCCGGCGTTTTTCATCGTCCTCGGCGTCGCGCTCTATACCCTGCTCAAGTTCATTCCCGTGGCCGGGGGAATATTGCTCGTCATATTGGATCTCTTCGCGATCGGGGTTGGCGTGGGCTATTTCATCAGGCGCAAAAAGGCGATTGCTTGACTGAGACGGTTTAGTCGTCGGAAATAGGCAATATTAAGACTTAAATTCCAAATCACAAGCACCAAACTCCAAATAAATTCCAAATTCCAAATTCAAATGACCAAAACGAAAGCTCCTTCAAGTATGGGGACATAAAATAACTCACCCCCTACCCCCCTCTCTTATAAATAGAGGGGGAAAGACGTGGCTCCCCTTCTCTTCGCGAAGAGAAGGGGATGGGGGATGAGTTGTGTTGTTCATTTTTCTTCGTTTGGGCCGTTTGGTCATTGGAATTTGGAATTTGTTTGTTTTTTGGAATTTGGGATTTGGAATTTAAGTCTTCGTATTGCTTCTTTTCGTACCGTCCACCGTCCACCGTAAACCGTACACCGATTTCGGTCAGTCTTCCAGGATATGCTTCTCTTTTTCCTTTTCGATCTGGTCGATGTTGGCGTTGGTCTGGTCGACGAGCTTCTGCAGCTCGTCGGTTGCGCGCTTCTCGTCGTCCTCGCTGATGTCGCGGTCGTCCTTCAGGGACTTGACCATGTCGCGGTAGTCGCGGCGGACGTTGCGCAGCTGGGCCTTGCGCTCCTCGGTGTATTTCTTGAGGGTCTTGATGATCTCCAGGCGGCGCTGTTGGTCCAGCGGCGGGATGGGCAGCTTGATGACCTTGCCGTCGGAGACGGGGTTCAGATTGAGGTTGGCGGCGCGGATGGCCTTGTCCACGTCGTTGATGATCTTGTTGTCCCAGGGCTGGATGATGATCAGGTTGGCCTCGGGCACGCCCAGCGTCGCCAGCTGGTGGATCGGCGTGGAGACGCCGTAGTAGTCGACGTGGATGCCGTCCAGGATCGTCACCGACGCCCGGCCGGTGCGGAACTTGGAAATCTGCTTCTTGAAGTCATCTTCGAGTTTCTTCAGGTCGGTTCTGGCCTGATCCAGGATCTCTTTGGTCATTCGCCCTCCCCCTTGCGGTCGATCAGCGTGCCGATGGCGTCGCCGCAGACGGCCTTGAGGATGTTGCCGCGGCAGTTGATGTCGAAGATCTTGATGCTGAGCCCGTTGTCCTTGCTCAGCGAGATGGCGGTGCTGTCCATGACCTTCAGTTCCTTGGCCAGGACATCGGCGTAGGAAATGCGCGCGAAGCGCTTGGCGTCCTTCACCTTCTTGGGATCGGCGGAATAGACGCCCTCGACCTTGGTGGCCTTGAGCAGGACGTCGGCCTTGATCTCGATGGCGCGCAGGGCGGCGGCGGTGTCGGTGGTGAAAAAGGGGTTGCCGGTGCCGGCGGCGAAGATCACCACCCGGCCTTTTTCGAGGTGGCGGATGGCGCGGCGGGGAATGAACGGCTCGGCGATCTCCTGGACGGCCAGGGCCGAGATGAGGCGGCAGTGCACGCCCTTCTTTTCCAGGGCGTTCTGCAGCGCCACGCCGTTGATCATGGTGGCCAGCATGCCCATGTAGTCGGCCGAGGCGCGGTCGATGCCCAGCTCGCCGGCGCGGGCGCCGCGGAAAAAGTTGCCGCCGCCGGCGACGATGGCCAGCTGCACTCCGAGCTCGTGGATTTCCCTGACCTCGGACGCGATCTCGCTGATCACGTCATGATTGATGCCGAACTGGTCATTGCCCTGCAGCGCCTCGCCGCTCAGCTTCAGCAGGACGCGTCGGTAGAGAGCGGGGGCGGCGGGCATGCCTTAAAACTCTTCGCCCATCTGGTAGCGGGTGAAGCGCTTGACCACGATGTTCTCGCCGGTCTTGTGGATTTTCTCGGCGATGAGCTTCTCGATGGTCATTTTTTCGTCCTTGAAGAAGTTCTGGTGCAGCAGGCAGGCTTCGGCGTAGAATTTGGCCAGCTTGCCCTCGACGATCTTCTCGACGATGGCGGCGGGCTTGCCGCTGGCCTTGAGCTGCTCGCGGTAGATCTCTTTTTCCTTGTCCAGCACGGCGGCCGGGATGTCCTTTTCCGAGATGTAGCGCGGGTTCATGGCGGCGATCTGCATGGCGATGTCCTTGATCAGCGCCTGGAAATCCTCGTTCTTGGCCACGAAGTCGGTCTCGCAGCCCAGCTCCACCAGCACGCCGATCTTGCCCATCATGTGGATATAGGCGCCGACGGCTCCCTGGTTGGTCGCCCGCGAGGACTTGGCCTTGGCCTTTTCAAAGCCCTTTTTGCGCAGGATCTCGCCGGCCTGGGTCAGGTCGCCCTTGGCCTCCTCGACCGCCTTCTTGCACTCCAATATGCTGATGCCGGTCTGCTCGCGCAGTTTCCGGACCTGTTCCATGTCGACGGACATTTCAGTTCTCCACTTCGGCCGGAGCGGCGGCTTCCGCCTTGGCGGCGGCTTCGGCCTGCGCCGCATCGGCGGCCAGCTGCTGGGCGTTGGCGCTCTCCTGGATCTTGCGGTTGCGCCCCTCGACGACCGCCTCGCCGAACTTGCTGATGAACAGGCGGATGGAGCGGATGGCGTCGTCGTTGCCGGGCACCGGGAAGTGGACCTCCTCGGGGTTGGCGTTGGTGTCGACGACGGCGACGATGGGGATGTTCATGCGCCGGGCCTCGGCGATGGCGATGTCCTCGAAGGTGGAGTCGATGACGATGACCACGCCGGGCAGGCTGGTCATGCGCCGGATGCCCCACAGGCTGCGGTAGAGCTTCTTGTAGACCTTCTCCAGCCGCGACTGCTCCTTCTTGGACTTGACCTCCCAGCGGCCGTCCTTCTTCATCTCGTCAAGCTCCAGCAGGCGGTCGATGCTCTTCTTGATCATGGGGAAGTTGGTCAGCAGCCCGCCCAGCCAGCGCTTGTTCACGTAGTGCATGCCGGTTTCTTCGGCGATCTCCTCGATGATGGACTGCGCCTGCTTCTTGGTGCCCACGATCAGGGCGTCGCGGCCGGCGATCGTCTGGTCGGAGATGAACTGCAGCGCTTTCTTGAACATCTCGATCGACGTCTGCAGGTCGATGATGTAGATGCCGTTCTTCTTGCCGAAGATGAAGGGCTTCATCTTGGGGTTCCAGCGCCGCACCTGGTGGCCGAAGTGGACGCCCGCCTCGAGCATTTCTCTCATGTTGATCTGTACCATGTGTGGCCGCCTCCTAGCGCTTGTGATACTGGGGCGCCTTGCGGGCCTTGAGCAGCCCGTACTTGCGGCGCTCCTTCTCGCGTGCGTCCCGGGTCAATAAACCCGATTTCTTTAAGGCCGGCCTGAGCTCCGAGTTGAATTCCAGCAGGGCGCGGGCGATCCCCAGGCGGATGGCGCCGGCTTGGGCCGCCACGCTGCCGCCCTCGATATCCATAAAAAAATCAAAGTTGTCCATGGTGTTGGTGACGGTCAACGGCTTGAAGATGGTCAGCTTGTGGATCTTCAAGGGGAAATATTCCTCGAAGACGCGGCTGCGCTTGTTGACGGTCAGGGAAAAATTGCCACCGCCGGGCCTGAGGTAAACCCGGGCGATGCTGGTCTTACGTCTACCGGTTCCGTAGTATTGCACGATACTCAACTTTTTCCTCCTGTTATTTTAAGCAATTCGGGCTTCTGGGCGGCATGGTCGTGCCGGGCGTCGGCGTACACCTTCAGCTTGGTCAGCAGCTTGTAGCTCAGCTTGTTCTTGGGCAGCATGCCCTTGACCGCGTTCAGGATCACGCGGTCCGGGTGCGTGGCCATCATGCGCTCGAAGGAAGTTTCCTTGATGCCGCCGCGGTAGCCGGAGTGGCGGTAATAGAGCTTCTGCTCCTCCTTGCTGCCGGTCAGGCGGATCTTCCTGGCGTTGATGACCACGACGTGGTCGCCGCAGTCGTAGAACGGGGTGTAGTAGGGATGGTCCTTGCCGCGCAAAATATCGGAGATGCGGGTGGCCAGGCGCCCGAGCACCAGGTCGCTGGCGTCGATCAGCCACCATTTCTTTTCCATGCCGTTTTTTTGGGGCAAATACGTGACGTTGCTCTTGTTCAGTTTCATTTTTAAACCTCTTGGGAGTTAATAATTTACCCCATTTCAGCCTATTTGTCAATAATATTGCAAAAGAAATAATCAATTCAGTGTCAGGGTCGGTGACAGTGTCAGCAGGAGCCCTTGCGGTTCTCAGTGGTAGTGGTAGTGATAGTGGTAGCAGGAGGCAATTTCATGGCGAGTGTTAGTGTTAGCAGGAGTCCTTTCATGCCATAAGTGGTAGTGGTAGTGATAGTGGTTGTGCAGAAAAGACATTTCTTCTGTAGCGGGTCTCAGACCCGCCCTTTCAATCCGATTGCCAGCCATGGGGAATTGTCCCGATGTTCATTCTCATCACGCATAACGCATCACGCATAACGATATTTCAAGCAAAAGTGATCGTGGTTGTGCAGAAAAGACATTTCTTCTGCAGGGGCGGGTCTCAGACCCGCCCTTGCGCAAAGAAGAACAACCATGTGGGGTTTCCCGAAAGTTCTTTCTTATCACGCATCACTCATCACGATTTCCAACGTGGAACATGGAACCTGGAACCTTGTTCGCATTTTATGAAGTTTTTACCCACAGGACCTTGTGCAATGTGCCAAAATTTGTTAAAATCGGTCCGATGAGATTGAACAAGCAGCAAATCGAGCACCTCGCCTTCAAGGTCGTCAAAGGTCTGCTCACTGAAAAGCTCATCATGGCGGAAAACCGGGAAAAAACGGTCATCGATGTGCAAAACGTCATCACCCGGGAACTGGAAAAAGAGGACGCCCTCGACGAAAAGGTCAAGGACATCCTCAAGGACAAGCTGAACGAGATCCGCAACTCCAACATCGATTATTACGAGATGTTCCGCATGGTCAAGACCAAGCTGGCGGAACAGGAAAATATCGTCCTATGAGCCTGAAACTGTCGAAAAACCGGGTGAACTACCTGACCAAGCTGATCGTCGACCTCATCCAGACCAGCGAGGATATCGATTATACCGGCGATATCGGCAATATCCGCTTCAAGATCTACCACCTCATCCTCGACGAGCTCCAAATGTTCGAGGACATCGAGACCGCCGCCCAGGAAAAGATCATCAGCCAGAAGAAGAACATTCCCGACGGCTCGCGCGAATGGGAGATCCTCTTCCGCAAGTACAGCAACGAGGAATTGAACAAGCTGGGCAGGAACTGGGAATAGATCGGGCTTGCCGAAATTAGACGTCAGACGATAGACGTTAGATGTTAGCAAAACAAAGATCGGACAGCAGACGTTAGACGTTAGATGTTAGATGCTAGCAAAACCAAGATCGGATATCAGATATCAGACGACAGACGTTAGATGTTAGCAAAACCAAGATCGGACAGCAGACGTTAGACGTTAGATGTTAGATGCTAGCAAAACCAAGATCGGATATCAGATGTCAGACGACAGACGCTGGACGTTAGCAAAACAAAGATCGGACAGCAGACGTTAGACGTTAGATGTTAGATGCTAGCAAAACCAAAAAACGAGGTAAATATTGGATGTACGCAGGAAAGGCTCTTTTTCTTGCTAACGTCTAACATCTAGCATCTAACGTCTAATATCTAACGTCTTATGTCTGGCAACTAACGTCTAACATCTAACGTCTTATGTCTGGCAACTGACGTCTAACGTCTGATTTCTCCAGATCTTGGATCTACGACCACTTGCCAATTTTTGATGTTTCCCATACAATCCCTTCACCATGAAACTAAACGCATCCATCGAATGGCAAGGGGATTTGGCGTTCAATGCCAGTCTGGACGGTCATGAATTCGTCATCGACGGCGCCCCGCAGGCGGGCGGGCGCGATCTCGGCCCCAGCCCCAAGGGGCTGACCCTGGTCTCGCTGGCCGGCTGCACCGGCATGGACATCATCTCCATCCTGGGCAAGATGCGGGTCAAGGTCGACAAGTTCCGCGTCGAGACCGAGGCGCTGACCGCCGAGGAGCATCCCCGGAAATTCCTGGAGATCCGGGTCACCTACCGCTTCGAGGGACCCGGCATCCAGCCCGACGCCCTGCGCAAGGCGATCTCCCTCTCCGAGGAAAAATACTGCGGCGTCCGCGCCACCCTCTCCCCCGCTGTCGCCATCGCCCATGAGATCATCCTCAACAACGAAAAGATCCCCGGCTGAAGGCAGAGCCGTCCGCGACCTGGCGGCGGTGCGAAAATTCATCGCCCCCCTGGCGCCGCCGGTGGCCTCCTTCGAAGCCAGCATCCGCTCCACCCCGTTCCGCGTCCTCATCTCGGTGCTGCTCAGCGCGCGCACCCAGGACCCTGTGACCGAGCAGGCCGCCCAGCGGCTGTTCGCGGCGGCCGATACGCCAGGGGAAATGGCCCGGCTTTCCGAGGCGGAGATCGCCCGCCTGATCTACCCGGTGGGCTTTTTCCGCACCAAGGCCAGGCACATCCTGGGCATATGCCGCGCCCTGTCAGCGGGCAACGGGGTTCCCGCGAAACTGGAGGAGCTGCTGGAGCTGCCGGGCATCGGCCGCAAATCGGCCAACCTGGTCCTGGCCCTGGCCTTCGCCCGCCCGGCCATCGCCGTCGACACCCACGTCTTCCGCATCTCCCGCCGCCTGGGCTGGGCAAAGGGCGATACTCCCGTCGAGGTCGAGAAGGAGCTGGAACGCCTTTTCCCCCGGCGGCGCTGGAACGAGGTCAACCAGGTGCTGGTCGGGTTCGGGCAGACGGTCTGCAGGCCCATCGGCTCCAAATGCCCGGCATGCGTGCTGAGGAAGACCTGCCCTTCGGCGCAGCCACGAGGCATCAGACGTTAGATATTAGACGTTAGATGCTAGACGTTAGACGTCAGTTGCCAGACATAAGACGTTAGATGTTAGACGTTAGTTGCCAGACATAAGACGTTAGATATTAGACGTTAGATGCTAGATGTTAGACGTTAGCAAGAAAAAGAGCCTTTCCTGCGTACATCCAATATTTACCTCGTTTTTTGGTTTTGCTAGCATCTAACATCTAACGTCTAACGTCTGCTGTCCGATCTTGGTTTTGCTAACGTCTAACGTCTGTCGTCTAACGTCTATTTACTGGGTTTCAGGAAAGTATCCTTGATCATGTTCACCATCTTGGCATTGTCGGTATGGCCCGTCTTCTGGGCGATGACGCGGCCGCGGATCGGCCGCCCCAGCAGGTAGAAGTCGCCGATGACGTCCAGGATCTTGTGGCGCGCCAGCTCCTCGGGGAAGCGCAGGGTGGTGTTGATGATGCGGTCCTTGTCGATGAGGATGAAGTTGTTCATGCGGCCGCCCTCGGCCAGGCCCATGTCGCTGAGCTTGTTGAAGTCGTCGACGAAGCCGTAGGTGCGCGCCGGGGCGATCTCGCGCATGAAGTCGTCGCCCGAGTTCATGGCGAAGTCGTACGTCTGCCGGCCCAGGGGCTCGGGGTAGACGCAGGTGTAGCGCACCGAGAAGGAGTCGGCCGGCTCGATCTTGATGTACTTGCCGTCGGCGCCTTCGTCGCCGATCAGCAGCGGCCGGGTGATGACGATCTCGGGCACGTCCTCGGCCTGGTCGACGATGCCGCATTCCTTGATGAACTCGCAGAAGTTGATGGCCGAGCCGTCGTCGATGGGCACTTCCTTGTTGATCTTGACGGCCAGGTTGGTGATGCCGAAGGCGTGCAGCGTGGCCAGCAGGTGCTCGATGGTGCGCGCCTCGAGGTCGTCCTTCTTGATCGAGGTGGCGTAGCCGGTGGTGTTCAGGTACTCGATGCGCGCCGGGATGTAGCCCTTCTTGGAGATGTTCTCGAAGCGGATGCCCTTGTTCGCCGCCAGCGGCTTGACGACCATGCCGGTCTTCTCGCCCGAGTGCAGGCCGATGCCGTAGATGATGTTGCTCAGGGCCACCGTGCGCTGCTTGCGCAGGAAATTCGGGTCGAAGGCCTCGAAATCGATGGTGGCCGTGCTTTCGCGCAGCAGGCGCTTCTTTTCGTCGGTCCCGGCCAGCTCGTCCTCCTGGTCGAGGATGACTTTCAGCCGGAGGTTCTCGTCGCGCACCTGGCGGAACTCCAGGGCGCGCTTGAGCACGATGATGACCTTGTCCAGGCTGAGCGGCTTTTCCAGGAAATCGTAAGCGCCGGCCTTGAGCGCCGATACGGCGGCAGAAACCGAGCCATGGCCGGAGATCATGATGATGATCTGCAGCGGGTCGATCTCCAGGATGCGCTTGATCACCTCCAGGCCGTCGATGCCCGGCAGCCAGATATCGAGGAAGATGGCGTCGGGGCGGATGTTCTGGAACTTCTCGATCCCCTCTCTGCCGTCCTTGGCGAAATAGACCTGGAAGCCCTCGTCCTCCAGCACCGTGGCCAGGGAGACCTGAATGTTCTTTTCGTCATCGACGATCAGTACTTTCTTCATTTTGGGTCCTTATTATAACCTAAACAGGGCCAGAAGCAAAGGACCCAAAATGAAGAGAGCTTCGTGACGCGCCCGAAGGCCGCTCGCCCCGCTCCGACGGGGTCCCCGCCAGGGGATAACGCGTGACGCGTGACATGGAAGAGAAAAAATTCCAAGCACCAAGCACCAAATTCCAAATAAGCTCCAAATTCCAAATTCAAATGACCGAAACGAAGAAAATTCCATTGAAAGGAGCTTTCGTTTTGGAAATTGGAATTTGGAATTTGGATATTGTTTGTTATTTGGAATTTGGGATTTGGAATTTAAGTCTTCGTATTGCAGTTTTCTGACCGTCAACCGTAAACCGTCTACCGTAAACCGACTACTCTAGTTTCTTGCTGACGCTGACACTGACACGGACACTGACACTGATTTGCGTTTCTCTGCCGCCATACCTGTCCCGCTATTCGCTCAGCTTGTAGGACAGGGCTTCCTTGAGCTCGAAGAAATCGCTGCCCTTGGGCACGTTGCGCAGCCGGGTCTTCAGGGTCTGGGGGTCGACGAGCTGCTCGAAGGGGACGCCGATGATGGAGAAGTTGTCCGACACCGACACCATGCAGCCGAACTGCCGGTTCTTGTAAAGCTTGAAGGCGCCGTATCCCAGCATGCTGGCCAGCACCACGTCGAAGCTGATGGGCAGGGCGTTGCGCGTCTCGTAGCCCACCTGCTTGTAGACGATCTTCTTTTTGCGGCTGGTGCGTTCCCGGTAAAGCGCCTCGGAGGCGTCGCGCAGCACCCGGCCCACCTCGGCGGTCCCCAGGATGATGTTGCCGTGGCGGTCGGTTTCGGTCGGCCGATATTTGTCCGGCAGCCGGTCGGCCAGCCCCTCGGCTACGCAGATCACGCCGTAGTACTTGCCGTTCTTCTCGCGCAGCAGCATGGTATCGACGATGCGGGCGGCCAGGCGCTCGATGTCGAGGATCTCGTCGTCGACATCCTCGCCGGAGATCATCATCACCGCCTCGCCGGCGATGCCGGCGGCATAG
>CAZLSH010000030.1:15483-25249 GCA_964562095.1 uncultured Clostridia bacterium
AGCCGGCCTTGCGCCCCATCAGCTCGACGATGAAGTACGACCCGGTGCTCTCGGCATCGGCCTTGAGATTGAGCAGCGCCTCCTGGCCCGCCTGCACGCTGCTCCAGTAGCCGAAAGTCCAGGCGATGCCGAAGTAGTCGTTGTCGATGGTCTTGGGGATATGGATCACCGGCAGCCCCAGCCGGTTGAGGAAGTTGGCGGTCTTGAGCGTATCGTCGCCGCCGATGGTGATCAGGCAGCCAATGTCCAGGCTGTCCAGCGCCTCGAGGATCTGCCGCAGGCGCCTGCTCTTCTCGGGATCCTCCAGGTCCTGCGGCGACTGGATCAGGCGGCCGGGATTGGCCCGCGAAGTTTTCAGGAAAACCCCGCGCTGGTTGCGGATGCGCGAAATGCTGGCATCGAGCACCTGGAAATGGACATTGGGCGACAGGCAATAGCGGTTCTTCCTGTCGAAATCCTCCAGGAACTCGAAGCCGAAAAAGAAGCCGATGATCGGCACCTTGGCGTTCAGGAAATTGAGCGCCACCGAGGAGATGACGGCGTTGGCCGACGGCGCCGGACCGCCCGAGAACAGGATGGCCGCTTTTTTGTGATTCTTGAAATCGAACATGCACATGATGGTAGGAGTTTTCCCCCCGGCTGTCAAGATGCCCGGCGCCGGCGGCCGCCGGCTTCTCTTTTCCCAGGAAAAGGTGTATATTTCCGGAATGAACGAATTCACCGACGATCAGAACTGCTTTGTCTGCGGCAAGAAGAACGCGGCCGGGCTGCAGCTGGAATTCAGCCGCAATGACGCCAGCGGCTGGACCGAGGCCCGGGTGGCTTTCCCGGTCCAGTTCCAGGGCTGGCGCAGCACGGTTCATGGCGGGCTGCTGGCCACCGTTCTCGACGAGGCCCTGGCCAAGGCCGCCATGGCCGCGGGTCACAAGTGCGTCACCGCCGAAATCACGGTCAAATACCGCAAGCCGGCCATGACCGGCGAGCCTTTCCTGCTTTCGGCGCGGACGCTGGAAACGCGCGGCCGCATCGTCTTCGCCGAGGGACGCATCTGCGACGCGCAGGGCCAGGTGCTGGCGCAGGCGACGGGGAAGCTCTTCAAGGTATGACGGGCTTCAGTGATGCGTAATGAGTGATACGTGATGAGAAAGATGAATCAAAAAAATGCCTTGCCGCGTTGTTCTTCTCTCATTACGCATCACGCATCACTCATCACGTATTGCTGACAATACGAATCACGAATTACAAATCACGAATCACTAATCACTAATTACTAGTTACGGAGTTCGTTTCATTTATCATCTTCTGAGCCAGTTCAAAGACTTCCCCGGGCGTGACTTGGCGCAGGCACTCGAGGTGGCTGCATTTCGGGAATACTCCGTCATGGTAGCAGGGGGAACATTCCATTCCCTCGCCTTTCCAGACGGCGATGCTGCCCTCGTTGAGGGGCTTTTTTTCGCCGGGATGGGTGGGGCCGAAGATGGAGACGACGCGGGCGCCCACGGCGGCGGCCAGATGCATCAGGCCTGAATCGTTGCAGACGACCAGGCGCGACCGCTTCAGAATGGCCGCCGCTTCGGCCAGGGTGGTGCGACCGGTGAAATCGACCACCCCCGGCTGGGAGGCCTTGATGCGGGCGGCGATGGCCGCGTCGGAGCCGCTGCCGACGAGGACCACCCGCATCCCCGCCGTTGTGAGCAGGCCGGCCAGGGCCGAAAAATTCTCCCCGGGCCAGCGCCGGCTCTCCATCTCCTCCTTGACGTTGGCCGCCCCCCCGGGCGCCAGGACGACGTAGTCGACGAGTGCCTCGCGAGCCAGGAATTTCGCAACGGCCGCGGCCTCCACGGCGCGATTCAGGGGAAACCCCATCTTGAAGTCGAGGCAAAAGATGCCGAGGGGCTTCAGCAGGTCGCAATAATGAAAGATATGGTGCTGGATCCCCTCGACGGGCACAGCTTCGGTCAGCAGCCAGGGGCGGCGCCCCGCTCGGCGGAAGCCGATGCGCCGCCGGCAGCCGGCGAGGAACAGGATGACGGCGAAGCGCGGGTCGCGGTGAAAGTTGAAGCCGACGTCGTAGCGCTCGCGGCGCAGGCGCCGGGACGCCTTCAGCGCCTCGGCCGCCCGGGCCAGCCAACCGCCGCGGAAAAGGCGCCGGTCGTCGAGATAAAACACCCGGTCCACGTCGGGGTCATTGCCGGCGACGGCGGCGATGGAGCGCCCGGCCAGGACATGAACGGCCGACACCCGCGGCGCCTGCTTCAAGGCGCGCAGGGCGGGCGTCGCCATCAGAAAGTCGCCGAGGGCGGCGACCTTAATCACCAGGATTTTCACTTGCCTTTTTGCGCCAGTCATCCAGCAGGTCGAGCAGGGTCTGCTCGAAGGGGATCTCCGGCACCAGGCCGAAGCGCCGGCGCAGCCGCGTCGCATCGCCGCTGAGCACCGGGTTGTCCAGCGGACGGAAGCGGGCCGGGTCGACCTCGACGCGGATGGCCACTCGCGCCCGGGCCAGCAGGATGTCCAGGATGCTGCGGATGGAATAGGTCCGGCCCGAGCAGACGTTGAACACCTCGCCCGCCTCGGCGCCGGCGGCGATGACCTGCAGGCTGCGGGCCACGTCGCGCACGTCGGAAAAATCGCGCAGCGCGTCCAGGTTGCCGACGCGGATGACCGGCGGCATCTCGCCGCGCTCGATGCGGGCGACCTGGCTGGCGAAATCCGAAGCCACGAATTTGCGGTCCTGTCCGGGGCCGGTGAAGTTGAAGGCGCGGACCGTGAAGGCCTTCATGCCGAATACCCGCCCGTACAGCTGGCCGAGCATTTCCATGGCCGCCTTGGACAGGGCATAGGGATTCTGGGGGGCGATCGGGCTCGATTCGCTGAACGGGGCTCCGCCCGCCGGCTGGTACACCTCGGCCGAGCTCATCAGCAGCAGGCGCGAGTCGGGCGCCCACGCCTGCAGCGCCTCCAGCAGGTTGGAGGTGCCCATGAAATTGACGTCGTAGGTCAGCTCCGGGTTCTTCCAGGCGAAGCCGACGTTGGCCACAGCCGCCAGGTGGAAGGTCACGTCGGGGTGGATGATCTCCAGCATCTGGGCGATGTCGTCGCGGCGGCGGATATCCACCTGGAACACTTCGACGTCGGGATAGGTGAAGCCGGGGACCTCGGTGATGCCGAAGACCTTGTTCCTTTCCTCGCCCAGCAGCCGCTGCAGCAGGTGCGACGCCAGGAACCCCGAGCAGCCGGTGACCAGTATCCTACTCATAGTTTTTTTGCAGGTGGTTCACATAGGCCTTCCTGGCGATCAGCTTCCGCCACCACTCCTCGTGCTCCCGGTACCATTCCACCGTGCGCCGCAGCCCGGTGGCGAAGTCGACCCGCGGCTCCCAGCCCAGGGCGCGCATTTTCGCTGAGTCGAGGGCGTAGCGGAAATCGTGCCCCTTGCGGTCGACGACCCGCTGCACCAGGGATTCCGGCTTGCCCAGCAGCGACAGGATGGCCTGGGTCACCTCGAGATTGCTGCGTTCCTGGCCGGCGCCCAGGTTGTAGGCCTGGCCCGGCTCGCCCCTTTCGATCAGGGCCAGAATGCCGCTGACCGTGTCCTCGACATGGAGCCAGTCGCGGCGGTTGCCCCCGTCGCCGTAGAGCGGCAGGGGCTGGTCCTGCAGGGCCCGGGTGACGAAAAACGGGATCAGCTTCTCCGGGTACTGGTAGGGGCCGTAGTTGTTGGCGGGCCGCGCGATCACCACCGGCAGGCCGTAGGTCCTGAAATAGGAATAGGCCAGGCGGTCGCCACCTGCCTTGGATGCCGAGTAGGGCGAAGAGGGGTTCAAGGGGCTCTCTTCGCTGAAAAAGCCCCGGGCAATGCTGCCGTAGACCTCGTCGGTGGAGACATGGACGAAGAGCCGGGTGCGGGCGCTGCGCTTCATCGCCTCCAGCAGGACGAAAACGCCGTAGACATCGGTGAGGATGAAGTCGCCGGGGTCATGGATCGAGCGGTCGACGTGGGTCTCGGCGGCGAAATTGACCACGACGTCGGCGCCGGCGATCGCCTCGCCGACGAGCCGCGGGTCCTGGATGTCGCCCTGGACGAAGGAATAGCGCTCCTGAACCCCTTCCAGGTTTTCCAAATTCCCGGCATAGGTCAGCTTGTCGTAGTTGAGCAGCTCGATCCCCGGGAAGCGCTCGTGGACGATGCGGATGAAATTGCTGCCGATGAAGCCGGCGCCGCCGGTGACCATGATCCTGCTGACGTCGCGCCCGCCTGTTTGCATTATTTGCCTCCGAAGAAATCGCCGACCATGCCCAGGTTGCCCAGGGAGACGCCGAAGCGGAACTGGAACTCGGAACGTTCGAAGTAGGTGAAAACCTTGCATTCCGTGCTGAAAATCAGGCATTGGTAGTCAAAATTGGCGCTGAGGGAGCCGTGGCGAAACTCCCGGGCGGTGAAATCGTAATCGATCCTGCCCTGGATTTTCAAGGGGAACGAGGGAAAATCCAGGTTGAGGTTTCCGCCCAGGATGGTGCGGTTGAATTCATATTTTTTCGCGGCATAGGGGTTGCGGCTGATGCTGTAGGAAAGCGAGCCGCTCAACGGCGCCCCCGGAGGCTGGTAGGAAGCGCTCAGGTGCAGGCGGGAAAAGCCGTGGATGTAGTAGTTGTATTCTGCCGTAGCATCGAAGCGGATATCCTCCAGGGGGCTGAAGCGCAAGCGGTTGCTCAACTCGGAAAAGCTGGGATATTCGCCCTTGATTTTCAGGTTCATGTTGGCCGCGGCAGGATCAAAAAAATAGGATTGCCCTATGGCATAGGACAGAAGATCCCTTGATGAAGCATCGCTGGCGCTTCCTTTGCTCAGCAGCCGCGTCGTCAGGGTGAACCGCGCATAGGAAGAAGGAGGGTAGTCGGAGCGGTCCACCTTCACCAGCCGCTCGCTGTTCTCATCCCGGGTGGAGTAACCGACGCGAAATTCAGGCTCGATGATATGTTTCACCCCGCCTTTCCCGGAACCGAAGATGCGCGAGAATACGGGGCCCGTCAGGTTGAACTCGGCGCTGTAGTATCTCAGATAGAGCGGTTTGTTGACGATCTCTTTGGAAACGGTATCGTAGCTTTTCGCATAAACAAGATTCTGCGAAGACAGGTCCAGCGTGAAATTCAGCCAGGGCAGCTTGAAAAGCGGCAATTGATAGGACGGGGTCACGGCCAGGCGCTGCGAAAAGAAGCCCACTTCATAGTCGGGCTGCAGCTCGAAGCTCACGCCGTCGCGGCGGATGTTCTGGAAGCCTGCGGCCAGGGAAAAATAGCCGGGAAGCCTGCCCAGTTTCTGCTGGTTGAGATGGAAGGACAGTCCCGGCAGAATTTCCACGATCTGCGATTTTTCCTTGAAAATATAGTAGGTTTCGCGGCGCGAGGCGCTGAGGGCCAGGCTCATGTTGGCAAAAGACGAGGTCAGGGAGGCCGCCGTCTGAAAATTGGTCATGAGCGCCCGGTCAAAGCTGTTGTCGAGCAGGCGCAGGAAACCGGGCCGGCTCTGGCTGTTGATGTTCAACGTCAGGCGGCTGTTCAGGAACGGCAGGGACTGCTGGTGCTCGGCCTCCACGAAATAATCGTCGTCACTGTCGCTGTAGACTTCATTGTCCTTGCGGTATTTGAAATAGTAGAAGCGGGCGCTGCCGGCGGCATTGCGGAACAGGTAGCGCACCTCGTCGCTGGCCCCCAGGCCCAGCTTGGAGAAATAATCGAGCCCGAGGGTCATGTCGATATTGGGCCGGATGGCCCAGAAAAATGCGTTTTGCAGGAAAAAACCGCGCAGGCTGGAGTTGCCGATGCCGGGAAAGAGCAGGCCGGTGGCCCGGCCGTCCTTGTGCAGCGGGTAGCGCAGGTAGGGCAGGTAAAATAACGGGACGTTCTTGACGCGCAGCAGGGCGCCGTTCATCTCGATGTATTTCTCCTTCTTGATCCGGCCCTTGCGGCTGCTGATGCGCCAGCGCGGAAAAACCTGGGCGCAGGAGGTGAAATCGAGGCGGCGGAAAGCCAGGGTCTCGCGGTCAGTCTGCTGCAAACGGTCGCTGCTGAAGCGCACGACCGGGCTGGCCATGCCCTCGGCGTCCAGCATCTCGCCCTGCTGGGTCTTCAAATTGAACACGAGCTTCTCGCCGCTGAGGACCATGTCCTTGGCCGCCATGGTCACCCGCCCTTCCGCGAACAGTTCGCGGGTCTTGAGGTTGAAATCGATGGCGTCGGCGTAGATGACATAATCCTGCCAGAGAACTTCCACGTGGCCGGCGGCGCGCAGGGCGTCCTCGCCGATGGTTTTTTGATCGGCGTAAACGACCGGGTCCTGATGCGGCGCCTGCGCCGGCAAGATCCCGCCCGGGGCCAATAGCAGCAGGAGCAGCAGCAAGCGCGACGACGTGGTTTTCATGAAGACTAGAATGTAGCATTTTTTGCCAGCCTAAGCAACCCGCCCGGGCTTGCTGCCGGCCGGCCGGTGAATCCCATTTCGTTTTATGCTATCATTCCGCCATGAGCCACACAAAGCGATTGTTGTTGATGATGATCCTTGTCAGCGCCTTCGCCGCCTGCTCCATCCACGTCCCCGGGGGATTGCTGGACGACTACGACGGCGTGCGCGTGGTCATGCGCGTCACTCCCGATGACGCCGACGTCCTGCTCAACGGCCGCTTCATCGGCGCCGCCTACGAATTCGCCTCCTCCGCGGTCGCCCTGCGCCTGGCGTCGCGGGAGAACGAGCTCGTGTTCCGCAAGCAGGGCTTCCGCGAACAGGTCGTGGACCTCGGCGACTATTCCTCGCGGCGCATCACCGTGAAGGTCGAGCTGAAGCCGGCCGCGCCCGGCTCCCCCGCTGATCCCGTCTCCCCGGCCGAACCGTCCGAGACGCGCGGGACCGACCCGGCCTATGAAGCCAAGAGCGAGCCGCTGCCCCCGCTGCCCGAGCAAAAGCCGGCCGCTCCGGAGGCCGAACGCTTCCTGACCGAAGTGGCGCTGACCGTGACTCCCGAGGAGACGGCCGTCTACATCGACGGCCGCTTCTGGGGCCTGGCGCCGGCGGCCGGCAAGGTGATGTTCCTGCGCCTGCCCCCCGGCAATTACGCCTTCACCGCCTTTAAGCCGGGATTTGCGCCGCTGAGCAGGGAGGTCGTCGTTCCCAAGCAGGAGAAGTTCGAGCTGGAGATCGCCCTGAAGAAGTAGGCTTCCGCTCCGGCCCGGGAGTTCGGAGTCTCGCGTCTCCCTGCCGAAGCAGGCAGTCCATACAACCAGCATCCGGGAAAGGCATTGGCTCTGGGTTCAGGACGTTGTTTCCGGGGAAAAAGCGGGCGCGCCGCTCTCTATTTCAGCAGCGGCATGATGAACAGGGCATACAAGGCGAAGAAAAGCATGCCCAGCAACGGCCGCATGAAGCCCCGGCGCAGCTTGCGCACATCGTGGGCTGGGATTGCCGGGTCGAACAATTTCTGTTTCTCGGCCGCGACGATCAGCGCCAGCAGGCCCGATACGTAAGCAAAAGCCGTCACCAGGTAGACCAGCAAAGCCAGCGTATTGCTCGGATAGCGGCCGATCAGGTGGGCGCAGAACGGCACGAAAGCCGCCCAGGCCAGCAGCCAGACGTGGATGGCCACGACCGTCTTGCTGATCCGGGTCAACCTGGCATACAACGTGTTATGGCCGATCCAGAAGCCGCTCAGGATGAAAAAACTGATGATGTAGCTCAGAAAGGTGCGCCAGTGGTGCAGCAGCGCCTGGCCCAACTCGTGGGCCGAGCGGCGGTCGCTGATCTCCGGGAGCTTCAGCTCGAGGACCATGATGGTCAGGGCAATGGCGAAGACGCCGTCGAACAGGAACTCGAGCCGGCTCTTGCTGACCTCTGTCTTAAAAGCCGATTGCGGCGATTTGGCCATATTCTTCTCCTTGAACTTTTTATTGGCGGCCTATCCGCTTGGTCTGTCCAACGTAGGGAACGCGTCTAGGAAGAAAGTGCCCATACGGTGGACTCATCATTCCCGATCGCGGGCGTTCTCCCCAGTCCCCGGGGAACGTCAGCGGGCGAAGCGGTCGATCAGGCGCTGCAGCAGGTCGCCGTACTTGACGATCAGCCCGGCGAACACCACCGAGACCATCGACATCAGCTTGATCAGGATGTTCAGCGAGGGGCCCGACGTGTCCTTGAAGGGGTCGCCCACGGTGTCGCCGATGACCGCGGCGCCGTGGTTGGGGTTGCGGCTGCCGTCGGCCAGCTTCTTGCCGCCCAGGTTGCCCTCCTCGATGTACTTCTTGGCGTTGTCCCAGCTGCCGCCCGAGTTGTTCAGGAAGACGGCGACCACGAAGCCGGTGGTCAGGCCGCCGGCCAGCAGGCCGATGACGCCGGCCACGCCGAACAGCAGGCCCATGATCACCGGCACGAAGATGGCGGTCAGCGCCGGCACCACCATCTCGTGCTGGGCGGCGCGGGTGCTGATCTCGACGCAGCGCCCGTAATCGGGCTCGCACGTGCCATCCATGATGCCGGCGATCTCGCGGAACTGGCGGCGCACTTCCTCGACCATCCGGCCGGCGGCGCGGCCGACCGACTTCATGGTCATGGCGCAGAACACGAAGACCATCATGGCGCCGATGAAGAGCCCGACCAGCACCCGGGGATTGAGAATGGTCAGGTTGTAGTAGCTGACCCAGTCGCCGATGTGGGTGTCCGCGATGGCCTTTTCCACGCCGCTGATGGCGACGACCTTCTGCCCCATGTGCAGGAAGCCGATCTTGACCTCCTCGATGTAGGCGGCCAGCAGGGCCATGGCCGTCAGGGCGGCCGAGCCGATGGCGAAGCCCTTGCCGGTGGCGGCGGTGGTGTTGCCCAGGGCGTCAAGGGCGTCGGTG
Source organism: uncultured Clostridia bacterium (assembly GCA_964562095.1). GTDB lineage: Bacteria > Acidobacteriota > Aminicenantia > UBA2199 > UBA2199 > UBA2199. Next base: position 24,370 of record CAZLSH010000030.1, read on the forward strand.
CGCTTGCGCACTTCCGGGTCCTGGTGGGTCATCTCGGCGTTGCCGCCGGCGTTGTCGGCGATGGGCCCGTAGGCGTCGGTGGCCAGAGTGATTCCCAGGGTGGAGAGCATGCCCACCGAGGCGAAGCTGATGCCGTAGAGGCCGAGGTTGACGGCGTTGGCGGCGGAACTGAAGCCGCCGCTGAGGGCGAAGCTGGCGATGATGGCCGCGGCGATGACCAGCACCGGCAGGCCGGTGGACTGCATGCCGGTGGCGATGCCGGCGATGATGACGGTGGCCGGCCCGGTCTGCGACTGCGAAGCGACGAACTGCGTCGGCTTGTATTCCTGCGAGGTGTAGTATTCGGTGATCTTGCCGATCAGCCAGCCGGCGATCAGCCCGGCGATGACCGCGAGAAAGATGCCCACGTGCCGGCCCTGGAAGGATTCCTTGAACAGCACCAGGATGAAGTAGGAGGCGGCCAGGGTCAGTAGGGTGCTGGCGTTGATGCCGCGCGCCAGGGCCTTCAGCAGCACCTTCTGCGAGGCGCTTTCCCCGGAGCGCACGAAGAACACGCCGAGGATGGAGAAGATCACGCCGATGCCGGCGATGACCATCGGCGCCAGCACGCCGCCCAGCCCGTAGCCGGCGGCCACGCCCAGCGCCGAGGTGGCCAGGATGGAGCCGGCGTACGATTCGTACAGGTCGGCGCCCATGCCGGCCACGTCGCCGACGTTGTCGCCGACGTTGTCGGCGATGGTGGCGGGATTGCGCGGGTCATCCTCGGGAATGCCCGCCTCCACCTTGCCCACCAGGTCGGCGCCGACGTCGGCCGACTTGGTGAAGATGCCGCCGCCGACGCGGGCGAACAGGGCCTGCGTCGAGGCGCCCATGCCGAACG
>CAZLSH010000031.1:0-24594 GCA_964562095.1 uncultured Clostridia bacterium
ACCGAGGATTTCGACAAGGTGCACGAGGCGCTGAAAGCCAAGAAACTGCCCATCGAATCGGCCGAGATATCCAAGGTCCCTTCCACCACCATCAAGCTGGAGGGCCGGCAGGCCGAGCAGATGCTCAAGCTCTACGACAAGCTGGAGGAGCTCGACGACATCCAGAACGTCTGGGCCAACTTCGACATCTCGGACGAGGAAATCGAGAAGTTCAACAAGGAATGATGCTGATCCTGGGCCTGGATCCCGGTTCGCTGCGCTTCGGCATCGGCATCGTGAGCCGGGAGAAGCGGCGGTTTTCTTACGTTCACTCCGAAACCATCCGCCTCAAGGACCCGGATTTCGTCGAGCGCATGCGCCGGCTGCTGGCCGAACTCGACCGCGTGCTCGCCGCCTACCCGCTGCTGGAGCAGGCGGCGATGGAAGAGGGTTTCCTGGGCAAGAACATCCGCTCCATGGCGCTGCTGGCCACCGTGCGCGGGGTGGCCATGGCCGCCCTGCTGCAGCGCCGCCTGCCGCTCGGTCTCTACGCGCCGCGCCAGGTCAAGCAGGCCCTGACCGGCTACGGCAACGCCGATAAGGAGCAGGTGGCCAAGATGGCCGCCATGGTCCTGGGCATCCCGGGAAGCCGGCCGGGCTTCGACGAGAGCGATGCCCTCGCCGTCGCCTACTGCCACGGGGTGAACCGCCCATGATCGCCGCCGTGCGCGGGAAGATCTTCCAGCTCAGTCCCGGGCGTGCCGCCGTCGAGACGGGCAGCGGCGCGATCCTGCAGCTGCAGGTCCCCGTTTCCAGCCACGCCAAGCTGGCGGCGGGAAAGGACGTGCTGCTGCATGCCGTGCTGAAGATCAAGGAAGAGGACATCGTCCTCTACGGCTTCCTCGATCCCGAGGAGAAGGCCTGGTTCGAAAAACTGCTGGCGGTCACGGGCGTCGGCGGGAAAACGGCCCTGGCCTGCGTCTCGGCCATCGCCCCGGCGGAATGGCGGGCGGTCATCACCGCCGCCGACGTGGACCGCATCAGCTCCGTTCCCGGCATCGGCCGAAAGACCGCCCAGCGCATCATCCTGGAGCTGACCGGCAAGCTGGAAACCGAGCCGGCGGCGGCGGAGCCCCTTTCGCGTCTCGGCGGCGACCTGCTTTCCGGACTGGTCAACCTCGGCTATCCGCCCAAAGCCGCCCGCGCGACGGCGGCCCGGGTGCTGAAGGACCATCCCGGCTGCGACGATTTCGAAACGCTCTTCAAGCTGGCGCTGAAAAAGGCCAAGCCATGAAAACGGAGAATGTCACCAACCCCGTCGAGCGCAGCGAGGACACGGTCCCCGAGCAGACCCTGCGCCCGGCGCGGCTGCGCGAGTTCACCGGCCAGAAGCAGAAGGTCGCCAACCTGAAAACGTATATCAAGGGGGCGCGCCAGCGCAACGAGCCCCTCGACCACGTCCTGCTGGACGGGCCGCCCGGCCTGGGCAAGACCTCCCTGGCCAACATCGTGGCCGCCGAGATGGGGGTGGGCATCAAGTGCACGTCGGGTCCGGTGCTGGAGAAAAAAGGCGACCTGATCGCCATCCTGACCGACATGGATGAGCACGAGGTCCTGTTCATCGACGAGATCCACCGCCTGCGCACCGCCCTGGAGGAGATCCTCTACAAGGCCATGGAAGATTTCCAGATCGACGTGCTGATCGGCCAGGGACCGGGCGCCAAGACCGTTTCGCTGCATCTCAAGCCCTTCACCCTGGTCGGCGCCACGACCCGGGCCGGCCTGCTTTCCAACCCGCTGCGCAACCGCTTCGGCATTACCTGCCACCTCGACTTCTACCGGCCCGACGAGCTGCTGGCCATCATCCAGCGCAGCGCCGCCATCCTGGGCCTGCGCATCGACGAGGACGCCGCCCGCGCCGTGGCCTCGCGCTCGCGCGGCACGCCGCGCATCGCCAACCGCCTGCTGCGCCGGCTGCGCGATTTCGCCCAGGCGCAGGGCCAGGGCGGCGTCGACCTGGCCGCCGCCGAGAAGGCGTTTGTGGCGCTGGAGGTCGACGAGGCGGGCTTCGACGAGGTGGACCGCAAGATCCTGCTGGCCGTCATCGACAAGTTCGCCGGCGGCCCGGTCGGCATCACGACGCTGGCCACCTCGGTGCAGGAAGAGCGCAACACCATCGAGGATATCTACGAGCCCTACCTGATCCAGGAGGGTTTCCTGCAGATCACTTCGCGCGGCCGCCTGGCCTGCGAGAAGGCCTTCCGTTTTTTCGGCAGGAAACTCCCGCCGCCGCAGAAGCGGCTGTTCTAAAGAAACTTTTCGTGACCCGTAACGCCTGGCGGGGTGCATCCTTTGCACGCCAGGCAGAATGCGGATTCCCGCATTCCCCCTTTGCCCGTGACCATCCGGAGCGTTTTATGTTCCGATGGTTCATGGGCGGAAATTCAGATCTCTGAATTGTCAAGCTCGAACATGGGCGTCCTTTGATTTTCCCTGCAACTTTTGCCCTGCCGCCTGCGTTGTTCTATCTGAGGGCAAGGCGGGCCCCCGCGAGGGGCAGCCGGGCGGAGGAACAACGTGAGCAAGAGAAGCAGCATCCACTGGGCCTGGGCGACAGGCGTCATTCTGCTGGGGGTACTGGGGCTGCCGGCGGCCCAATCGGGCGAAACCGGGAGCCGGGCAACGGATGGCATCGTGATCCACAAGGCCGAGACGGCGCCGGTCATTGACGGCGCTCTCGATGATCCCGTCTGGCAGCAGGCCACGCGTTTCGACGATTTCCTCACCTTCAAGCCCGACTTCGGCAAGCCGACCTCCGAGCCGACCTGCGTCTGGGTGGCCTACGACAGCAGGAATATCTATTTCGCCTTCGACTGCCGCGACAGCGAGCCGGCCAGGATCAAGGCGGCGATGGCCAAGCGCGACGGCATCGACCTGGACGACTGGATCGGCGTGGTGCTGGACACCTTCGGCGACCAGCAGGGCGGCTACCTGTTCGAGGTCAACCCGCTCGGGGTTCAGCTCGACGGCATGATCAACGCCGACGGCAACGGCGACGCCAGCTTCGATACCGTGTGGCAGAGCAAGGGGCGGATCCACAACGGCGGCTACAGCGCCGAGATGGCGGTGCCCTTCAAGAGCCTGCGCTATCCGTTCAAGAAGAAAATGACCATGGGGCTGCTGGTGTCGCGCTTCATCGGCCGCAAGTCGGAGCAGACGAGCTTCCCCGGGCTCAGCCCCGAGGGCGGCGGGCTGATGGCGCAGGCCCAGCGGATCGAGCTCAACGACGTCAAGTTCGAGCGCCCGCTGGAATTCATCCCGGCCGTCACCTACAACCAGAGCAGCGTGCACGGCGGCGGCGCCTTGAATTCCCTGGGGGGGAAGACCGATTTCAGCCTGACCGGCAAGCTGGGCCTCACCTCCAACCTGACCCTGGACGCGGCCTACAACCCGGATTTCAGCCAGGTGGAGGCCGACGCCGGGCAGATGGACGTCAACCTGCGGTACTCGATCTACTTCGCGGAGAAGCGCCCCTTCTTCCTGGAGGGGATGGAAAACTTCAATTTCGCCACCGCCATGGAGCAGAACACCGTGGGCGCGGTCGCCTACACCCGCACCATCGTCGACCCGCTGCTGGGGCTGAAGCTGACCGGCAAGATCGGCGATCGCAACGTGCTCTCGGGCATCTTTGCCCTGGACGAGTTCCCCGGCGACCTGGCCGCAGAAGAGGGCGACGGCGAGCGTGCCGGGCGCGAGGCGGTTTTCACCATCCTGCGCTACAAGCGGCAGATGAGCCAGGACAACTATGTCGGCGGCTTCTTCACCCAGCGCGGCTTCGCCGGCGACCGCAACCGCGTCGGCGGCGTCGACGGCCGCTGGCGCCTGAACCCGACCAGCTTCCTGGAGTACAGCGCGCTGGGCTCCAGCAGCCGCGACGGCCGCTCCGCAGGGAATGAGCCGGGGCACTACCTGGGGCTGCGCTACAACTTCAGCAACCGCCATTGGAACGTCGACCTGGCCCTCTTTGACCTGAGCGAGGATTTCCGCATCGATACCGGCTACGTGACCCGCACCGGCATCACCCAGCTGCCGCTGTTCGTCATGTACAGCGCCTATCCCAGGTCCAGGCTGTTCCAGCGGATCGACACGTTCTGGTGGAGCTATCACCTGAAGGACAAGCCCAGCGGTCTTTTTGAGACGTACAACCACCTGGTGCTGCGCCTGAACATGGCGCGCCAGTCGCAGCTGCGTTTCGACGCCATCCTGGGCAACGAGGTGTTCGCCGGCGAGCGTTTCAGCCTCAGCGGCTGGCGGGTGCGCGGCAACACGCAGGTTCTCAAGCAACTCTACCTCGAGGGCGGCTACCGCCGCTCCGACCGCGTCTTCTACGACGAAACGGCTCCATTCCAGGGCTATGGGAATACCGCCGACCTGTACCTGCGGTTCCAGCCCCTGGACAAGCTGAGCGCCTCCCTGGGCCTCTCGTATTATGACATTTTCCGCTCCCGCGGCGGCGAGAAGGTCTACGACTACACGATCTGGCGCGGCCATGCCACGTTCCAGATGAACCGTCACCTGTTCATCCGCTCCATCCTGGAATACAACAACTACTGGAAGAAGATCAACGCCGACCTGCTGGCCTCCTTCACCTACATCCCCGGCACCGTCATCTACGCCGGCTACGGCTCGGCCTATGAGAAGGTGAAGTGGAGCAGCGAAGACCGCGAATACTTCCCCGACACGGATTATCTCCAGACCAAGAGAAGCTTTTTCTTCAAGGCGTCCTATCTCTGGAGGTTTTAACAAGAAAAAGACAGGTTCGAGGCTGCGCTTCGCGTCCCCTTGGGGGATTCGAAGTTCGAAGCTTTAAGAAAAGAACGGGGATCATGAGCCGGGTTCTTGGTTTTTAACATCGAACGTCGAACTTCGAACATCGAACCCTTCTTTACTATTTCGTCCGTTGCTCCTATAATCGCCCCATGGACCTCGAACATCGCTGCCTGAAAAAAATCATCCGCCTGGCGCTGGAAGAAGACCGCGTCAGAAACGACGTCACCACCAACTCCCTCTCCGGCCTGGACGGCCCGGCGCGCGCCGAGCTGCGCGCCAAGGAAAGCGGCGTCATCTCCGGCATCGAGGCCTTTGTCCTGACCCTGCGCGAGGTCGATGCGGAGCTGGCCGTCGACGTCTTTCTCGGCGACGGCTGCGAGGTCAGGGCCGGCGACCTGGTCCTGGAGGTCAGCGGCCGCGAGAGCTCGATCCTCAGGGGCGAGAGGGCGGCGCTGAACTTCCTGCAGCGCCTGAGCGGCGTCGCCACGCTGACGCAGGCGTTCGTCGAAAAGCTCAAGCCCCATCGCGCCGAGCTGCTGGACACGCGCAAGACCACTCCCGGCATGCGCTACCTGGAGAAGAACGCCGTGCGCCACGGCGGCGGCCGCAACCACCGCCTGAACCTCGAGGACATGGCCATGATCAAGGACAACCATATCGTGATGGCCGGCGGCATCGCCCCGGCGGTCGCGCGCGTGCGCGCCGCCCACCCCGGCAAGGCGATCGAGGTGGAGGTCAAGAATATCGCCGAGCTGCAGGAGGCGCTCGACCTGGGCGTCGACCTGGTCATGCTGGACAACTTCTCCCTGGACATGGCCCGCGAGGCGGTCGCCTGCAACCGCGGCCGGGCCCGGCTCGAGATCTCGGGCAACGTCACCCTGGAGAACGTCGCCGAGAAAGCGGCCGTCGGCGTCGACTTCATTTCCGTCGGCGCCCTGACCCACTCCTTCCATTCCCTGGACCTGAGCCTGAAGATCGTGAGGTCGACATGAAGGACTACCTGGAAACCGACGTGCTGGTCATCGGCAGCGGCATCGCCGGCTCGGCGGCGGCCCTGCGCCTGGCCGAGCTGGGGATCGAGGTGCTGCTGGTCTCCAAGGGCAAGGACCCGACGCGCAACAACACCTACTACGCCCAGGGCGGCATCGCCTTCCTCCCCGAGGGGGAGGATGCCGCGCTGTTCGCCAACGACATCATCAAGGCCGGCGACGATTTCAACTACCGCCCCGCCGTCGAGCAGACGGTCGTCGAGTCGCGGCGCCTGGTGCAGGAGATCCTGATCGACCAGATCCAGGTCCCGTTCTCCAGGCAGGGAGCGGCGTTTGACCTGGCCAAGGAGGGGGGCCACTCCTCGCGGCGCGTGCTCAACGTCAAGGACATGACCGGGCGCGTCATCCAGGAAAGGTTCGACGCCTACTTGCGAAAAATGCCGAAGCTGACCATGCTCTTCCAGCATACGGTCATCGACCTGCTGAGCTACCCCCACCACTCCACCAACCCGGTGCGCACCTACCAGGAACCCCGGATCATCGGCGCCTACGTCCTGGACCAGAAAAGCAAGAAGGTCGCCCGCGTCTTCGCCAGGAAAGTGGTGCTGGCCAGCGGCGGCCTGAGCAGCCTCTACCTGCACTCGACCAACCCCGAGGAGGCCATCGGCAACGGCATCGCCATGGCCCACCGCGCCGGCGCGCGCCTGGCCAACCTGGAATACGTCCAGTTCCACCCCACGTCGCTCTACCACCGCGAGGCCGACAGCTTCCTCATTTCCGAGGCCGTGCGCGGCGAGGGGGCGCGGCTGATGAACCTCAAGGGCGAGTACTTCATGGAGAAATATTCGCCGCTGAAGGACCTGGCCCCCCGCGACGAGGTGTCGCGGGCCATCTACGAGGAGATGATCCGCCGCGGCAGCGACTATGTCCTGCTCGATCTGGCCTCGTTCGCCAAGATCAACATCCGCGAGCGTTTCCCGACGATTTACCAGACCTGCCTGGATTACGGCATCGATATCGAGGAGAAACCGATCCCGGTGGTGCCCGCCGCCCATTACGCCTGCGGCGGCGTCCTCTGCGACCTGAACGGCCGCGGCAGCATCCGCAACCTCTACGCCATCGGCGAAGTGTCGGCCACCGGGGTGCATGGCGCCAACCGCCTGGCCTCGGTCTCGCTGCTGGAAGGGCTGGTCTGGGGGGTCAAGGCGGCCGAGGACATCGCCGCCGTCATCCGCGACGACAAGGACCCCTACGTCATCGCCGAGGTCCCGGCCTGGAAATACCCCTATCCCCAGGAGAAGCTCGACCCGGCCCTGGTCTGGCAGGACCTGGTGACCATCAAGACCATCATGTGGAACTACAACGGCATCATCCGCACCGTCAAGCGCATGGAACGGGCCAAGGCCGACCTGGAGTACCTGAAGCACCGCATCGAGAAGTTCTACAAGGCCAGCGAGATCGGCAACCGCATCATCACCCTGCGCGACAGCGTGCAGGCGGCGCTGCTGATCGTCGAGGCCGCCCTGCGCAACCGCGTCTCGCGCGGCGCCCACTTCGTCAAGGCCGACGAGGATTAGCCGGCCGGAGCGCGAAGGGGTCAGTCCTCGAGTTCCAGCGCGGCCAGGAAGGCTTCCTGGGGCAGGTCCACCTTGCCGATGCGCTTCATGCGCTTCTTGCCTTTCTTCTGCTTTTCCAGCAGCTTCATCTTGCGCGAAATGTCGCCGCCGTAGCACTTGGCCAGGACGTTCTTGCGCAGGGCCTTGACCACCGTCTTGGCGATGACGCGCTTGTTGATCGCCGCCTGGATGACCACCTCGAAAATCTGGTGCGGGATCACCGCCTTCATCTTGCTGGTCAGCAGGTTGCCGACATTGTACGCCTTGTCCTTGTGGACGATGACCGCCAGCGCGTCGACCGGGTCCTGGTTGATCAGGATGTCCAGCTTGACCAGCGGCGACTCGCGATAATCCTTCAGCGTGTAATCGAACGAGGCGTAACCCTGCGAGATCGACTTCAGCTTGTTGAAAAAATCGTACAGCACCTCGGCCAGCGGCAGGTCATAGGTCAGGTAGACGCGCTGCGGGCCGATGTATTCCATTTTCCTGTGAATGCCGCGGCGGTTCTGCAGCAGCTTCAGCACGTTGCCCAGGAACTCGTCCGGGGTGATGATGATGGCCTCGATGAACGGCTCCTCGATCATCTTGTAATACTGCGGGTTGGGCAGCTGCGCCGGCGATTCGATCTCGTAGGTCTCGTCCCTGCTGGAGGTGATGCGGTAGCGCACCGAGGGGGCGGTGGTGACGATCGACAGGGAATACTCCCGCTCCAGGCGCTCCTGGACGATTTCCTTGTGCAGCAGCCCCAGGAAGCCGCAGCGGAAGCCGATGCCCAGGGCCGGCGACGTTTCCGGCTCATAGGTCAGGGAGGAGTCGTTCAGGGTGAGCTTTTCGATGGCCTCGCGCAGCTCCTCGTGGCTGGTGCCCTCCGAGGGGTAGAAGCCGGCAAAGACCATCGGCAGGGGCTCCTTGAACCCGGGCAGCGCGGCCACCGCGGTTTCCCGGGCCAGGGTGACCGTGTCGCCGATCTTGACTTCCGAGATCTTCTTGATACTGGCAATGATATAGCCGACCTCGCCGGCCTCCAGCGAGTCCAGCGGCAGGGGCTTCGGGGTGTGGACGCCCACTTCGTTGATCTCGTACTCGGTGTTGTTGGAGAGGAACTTGATCTTGTCGCCCTTCTTCATGACGCCGTCGATGATCTTGACCAGGATGATCACGCCGCGGTAGGAATCGAACCAGGAGTCGAAGATCAGCGCCTTCAACGGACTGGCCGGGTCTCCCGCCGGGGGCGGGATGCGCGCGATGATGGCCGGGATGATCTGGTCGACGCCGATGCCGGTCTTGGCCGAGACCATCAGCGCCTCCTGGCGCGGGATGCCCAGGATGCTCTCCATCTGCTCCAGCGACTTGTCCAGCTCGTTGTTGGGCAGGTCGATCTTGTTCATCACCGGGATCAGGGTCAGGTCATTCTCCATGGCCAGGTAGGTGTTGGCCACGGTCTGGGCCTCGACGCCCTGGGTCGAGTCGATGACCAGCAGCGCGCCCTCGCAGGCGGCCAGGGAGCGCGATACTTCATAGGTGAAATCGATGTGCCCGGGGGTGTCGATCAGGTTGAGCAGGTACTCCTCGCCCCGGGGGTCGCGCCAGGTCAGGCGCACGAAATGGGACTTGATGGTGATGCCGCGTTCGCGCTCCAGGTCCATGGAGTCGAGCACCTGCTCCTGCATGTCGCGCTTGGCGATGGCATGGGTCGTTTCCAGCAGGCGGTCGGATAGGGTCGTCTTGCCATGGTCGATATGGGCGATGATGGAGAAGTTGCGGATGTTCTTCATGGCGTTGCGGTTTTCCGCCGCGCCGGGCGTTCCGTTCCGCCGGGTTCAGGCAGCAATTCACGGGCCAGGGCGGCCGCGCCGGTTTTGCCGGCCTGGTTGCCCAAACGGGCCGGGGCGATGGCCGTGCCGGCGACGGCCTTGGCGATGACCCGGCGCGACAGCTCCGCCCGGGCGGGGCCGAGCAGGGCCTCGCCGGCGGCGGCCACGCCGCCGCCGATGCTGACCTGCGCCGGGTTGAGCGTGTAGACGATTTGGGCCAGCAGGATGCCCAGGAAGACGCCGGCCCTGAGGAAGGCCCTTTGGGCCGCCTCATTGCCTTGCTGCAGCAGGACGAATACATCCTGGGCGCTGAGCGCGGCGGGGGAATCCGCGTATTCCTGGTAGCTGCGCACGATGCCGGGACCGGAGCTCTCGGTCTCGGCGCAGCCGCTGTTGCCGCAGCCGCAGGGGCGGCCCTGGCCGTTGACCAGCAGGTGGCCCAGTTCGGCGGCGAAGCCGTTGGCGCCGTGATATATCCGGCCGCGGAGGATGATGCCCGAGCCGATGCCGCTGCCCAGGGTCAAGTGGACGAAGTGGGCCGGGCGGGTTGAATGGCCGCCGTCACCGCCAGGTTCCAGTGCCAGGAATTCGCCCAGGGCGGCGGCATTGGCGTCGTTCTCCAGGCAGAGCGGCAGCCCGACGGCCGCGGCCAGGTCCTTTTCCAGGGCGCAGCCGTCCAGGAAGCGCATGTTGGGCGAGCGCTCGATGACGCGATCGTCCCGGGAGATGAAACCCGGCACGCCGACGCCCAGGGCGCCGATGCCGTGCTCGCGCTCGGCCCGAGCCGCGATGCTCCGCAGCTGGTCCAGCAGCCCGGCGTAGGAGCGGGCCGTATCCTCTTCGGCGGCATGGAGCTCGTGGCGGTGATCGGAGAATACGCCGGACTTGACGGTGCCGGCGCCGACATCGATGCCCAGAACGTTCACGGCCGCACCGCTCCGCTTTGACGCGGCTTTTCTCCCTTGACGGCGTATTCGCAGGGCGGGAAGAGCAGGCGGTTGAGGCGGTCGACGTTCTCGTTGAAGGGCAGGGCCAGCGCGGCGGCGGGATCGGCCTCGCGGAGCTTTTCGGCCTCGGGCTCAGGGCCGAACAGGAGTTCCACGGCGGCGAAACCGGAGTTCTCCAGCAGGTAGCGCATGTATTCCGGGTGCAGCGGGCGCTGGTGGGTCGGGTCAAGGAAATAGATGCGGCTGACGGCAAACAGGCTCAGGGGGTTGATGGTCTCCAGCAGCAGGAGCGCGCCCGGCCGCAGAACGCGGAAGCACTCGGAAACGACGCGGCGCAGGTACTGCGGTTCAAAATGCTCGATGACCTGGGAGGAGAAGACGCCGTCGAGCGAGGCGTCGGGGCGCTGCTTCAGGAATTCCAGGGCGTCCGCCTTGACGCAGGGAAGGTCGCGCGCGCGCGCCTCTTCCAGCATCGAATCGGAAAGGTCCAGCCCCAGGGGGCGGCGGCCGCCGTCGCGCAGCAGGGCCAGGAATTCGCCGCGGCCGCAGCCGATGTCCAGGACTTCGCCGCCGGCGGCGAACAGCGGCAGGTACCCCGCCAGCCGGCGGGCGATCTCCTCGGGGCGGCCGCGGAAGCGCTTTTCGAAGTCGGCGTACTGGACGGGCGACAGCTGTTCCCGCAGCTGGCGCAGCTCGGCGGCGGCTGCGGGGGTCGGTTTTTCCGCGATGGATTCCAGCAACCGGCCCAGCCTGTTCTCCAGCTGGGCGAAATGGACGAGCAGCGTCCTGAGCAGGGAATACTCGGCCTCGAGCTTCTCGATCTTCCACTGCAGCGACTGGAAGACCATGGTGGCATGGTTGCTGGCGTAGGCGTCCCACTCCTTGTCCTGGGCGGTGACATAGGACGCCAGCGCTTCTTCAAAGCGCGTGACGCCGGCCAGCGCCTTGGCGTCGCCTTTGCCGAACCAGCCCCGCCGGCGCAGCAGCGCGGCCAGGCCGCGCAGACTGGACTTCAGCTCCTCCTGCCTGGCCTTGCGCTTCGCGACCAGGTCCTCAATTACCCTTCTCATCCCGGGTCTTGTCTTCGTCCTTGCCTTCGCCCTTGACGGCGTTCTTGAAGTTCTTGATCCCCTGGCCGAGGCCCCTGCCCAGCTCGGGGAGCTTCCTGCCGCCGAACAGCAGGGCAATGACGACCACGATCAGCAATATTTCCCAGATTCCCAGGCTTCCGAACATGGTTTTCTCCTTAGATATGAAACCATTATATGGATTTAACCGCTCCGGGTCAAGCGAACCCGGCGACCATGGCCGGCAGCGAGTGACGGGGCATCGCGCCCGCGATGCCTCCTTCCGGAAGTCCCGCCGCTGCGGTTGCTCCCTTGCCGGTTCGGGTCGCTCATCCCGCGCGGGTGCGGCCCGCTTGGCCTGCGTTCGCCAACGGTTTCTTATTGACTTTTGCGTCCTTTTAGGATATTTGTTGTACTGCTGAATTCATAGGAGGAAAAAAGATGAACCTGATCGAAAGAGCGAAGAACATCATTCTGACCCCGGCCAAGGAATGGGACGTGATCAAGGGCGAGAACCTGACCATCGCCGACATGTTCATGAAATACGCCGTGATCCTGGCCGCCATACCCGCCGTGGCCGGCTTCATCGGCTACGTCGTCATCGGCATGTCGTTCGGCGGCCTCGGCACCTTCCGCTGGCCCGTGGGCACCGCCCTGGTCTGGGCGATCCTCTCGTACGTCCTCTCGCTGGCCGGCATATTCGCGCTGGCTTTCATCATCGACGCGCTGGCGCCGACCTTCGGCTGCAGCAAGAATCTTACGGACGCGGTCAAGATCGCCGTCTTTTCGTATACGCCGGCCTGGGTGGCGGGCGTTCTGGGCATCATCCCCGCCCTGTCGGTCCTGGTGATCCTGGCCAGCCTCTATGCGCTGTTCCTGATGTACATGGGCCTGCAGAAGATCAAGGAGCCGGCCAAGGACAAGCTGTTGCCCTACTTCATCGTCTCCATCGTCGCTTTGATCGTGATCTACTGGCTGGTCGGGTTCATCGTCAGCCGCATCGCCCTGGGCAGCATGGCCGGCCTGGCGGGAGGGCTGCGCGGCTTCTAGGCGCAACCGTTCGATCGTCATTTCATGACCGGGCCGGCCTTGCGCCGGCCCGGTCTTTTCGCCCTTTCCACCCCGGCCGCAGAACGGAGTGCGCCGGCATCCCATTTTTGCTGCATTGCCGGCAGTTTTGCCTGCCGGCGCAGGCCGGCTCCCGGTTGACCGCAGCGGTTTTTTCTGCTACAAAAGAGCCATGACAGTCGAGCAGTTTCTCCCGGCGTTTCACTACGGCGACGCGGTCAGCAACGCCGCCCTGGCCCTCGACCGCAGCCTGCGCGCTCTGGGAGCCGAGAGCCGGCTGGTCACCCTGACCTGCGACGAAAGCATGCAGGGCCGGGCCATGCTGTTCGCCGACTACCGCGACGATCCCGCTGCGGTCAAGATCCTGCATTTCGCGGTGCCGTCGCCGCTCAGCGATTTTTTCAGGGAACAGAAAGGCCGCAAGGCGATTTTTTACCACAATATCACCCCGGCGCATTTCTTTGCCGATTATTCCGATTTCTTCGTGCGCTTCGTCAATGCCGGCCGCGAGCAGCTGCGGAGCCTCTCCGCCAGCTTCGGCCTGGCGCTGGCCATGTCGGGCTACAGCGCCGGCGAGCTGCGTGACCTGGGCTTCGCCAACGTTCGCGTGTTCCCGCTGCCGGCCGACCTGGACGATTATGCCCGCGAGCCCAGCCGCCCCTTCATGAAACTCCTGGAAAATGAGCGCAAGAACATCCTGTTCGTGGGCCGGGTCGTCCCCAACAAAAAAATCGAAGACCTGGTGCGCGCGGTGTTCTACTACAAAAAGTACATATCGCCGGCCATCCGCCTGATCGTGATGGGCAACACGCGGGCGCTGCCCAATTATTTTCACGCCGTTTCCGACCTGGCGGCCCGCTTCTACCTGAACGCGGAGGATGTCCTGTTCACCGGCCACCTGCCCCTGGACGAGTTCCTGGCCGTGTACCGCCGGGCCGACGTGTTCCTGTCCATGAGCGAGCACGAGGGCTTCTGCCTGCCGCTGCTGGAAAGCTGCCTGTTCCAGCTGCCGGTCCTGGCCTTCGACGCGGCCGCCGTGGCCGAGACCCTGGATGGAACCGGCATCCTGTTCCGCGACAAGGACCCGGCGCTCGTGGCCGGGCTGGTGGAACAGGTGCTGGAGGACGATGCGCTGAACCGGCGGCTGCGGGCCCAGGGGCCGGGGCGCATCGAGCGCTACCGCCGCCAGGCCGACGCCGGCCTGCTGCTGGACTGGCTGGGCCAATTGTAAGGCCATGGTCGTCGAGCAGTACCTCTCCGGCTTCCATGCCGGTGACGCCGTGGGCAACTCCACGTTGTGCTTCCATCGCTTCCTGCTCGGCCGCGGCATCGCCAGCCGTATCGTGGCGCTGACCATCGACCCCCCGCTGCGCGGCCAGGCGCTGGCGGCACGCGGCCATGCTCCCGATCCCGGGGCGCTGAAGATCTACCATTTCGCCATCGCCTCTCCGCTCAGCGCCGAATTCATGCGCGGCGCGGGAACGAAAGTGCTGCTGTACCACAATGTCACCCCCAGCCATTTCTTCGCCGGCTTTTCCCCGCGCCTGCAGCGCCTGACCGAGACCGCCCGCCGGGAGCTGAGCGAACTGGCGGCGCACTGCCGGCATTTCATCGCCGACTCGCGCTACAACGCCGGCGAGCTGCGCGAGCTGGGCGCCGGGGACGTCTTCGTCCACCCGGTGATGATCGACGAGAGCGAATACGCCGCCGCAGCCAGCCCCTCCTTTGCCGCGCCGTTCCGCGACGGCCGGCGCAACCTGCTGTTCGTCGGCCGCGTCACCCCCAACAAGAAAATCGAGGACTTGATCAAGCTGCTGGCTTTCTGCAAGCGCCACCTTTCCCTGCCGCTGCGCCTGATCATCGCCGGGAACACCGCCACCCTGCCGCGTTATTTGCATTCGCTGCTGGACCTGGCCGCCCGGCTGCAGCTTGATGCCCGCGACCTGGTTTTTACCGGCCATATCCCGCGCGAGGAGTTCCTGGCCGCCTACGGCGTGGCCGATCTTTTCGTTACCCTGAGCGAGCACGAAGGCTTCTGCCTGCCCCTGGTCGAGAGCTGCCGTTTCGGCCTGCCGGTGCTGGCCTATGCCGCCGGCGCCGTTCCCGAGACCCTGGGCGGGGCCGGGCTGCTGCTGCGCGGCAAGGAGATCGCCGCGACCGCGGCGCTGGTCGAGCGGGTCCTGAACGACCCCGGGTTGCAGTCGCGCCTGCGCCGGGCCGGGCTGCGGCGCTTCGAGGAATACCGGCGGCAGGCCCGGCCCGAGAGGCTGCTCGCTTATTTGGAGGAGTTATGATCTCCATCGGCATCGTGGTCCAGCGCTACGGCAACGAGGTGATCGGCGGCGCCGAGACCCTGGCGCGCAACGTGGCCGAGAGGCTGCTGCGCCAGGGGTTCCGCGTCACCGTTTTCACCACCTGCGCCCGGGACTACCTGACCTGGCGCGACGAGTACCCGGCCGGCGAGTCGTTCCTGCGCGGGGTCGCCATCCGCCGTTTTCCGGTGAGCCGCGAGCGCGACATCGCCGCCTTCAACCGCTTTTCCGATGAGTTCTTCGCCCAGGCGGCCGCGGATCGCGACGAGCCGCGCTGGATCGCCGAACAGGGCCCGCTGTGCCCCGACCTGGTCCAGGGGCTGGTCGCGGCCGAGAAGGAGATCGACCTGTTCTTTTTTTTCACCTACCTTTATTATCCCACCATCGCCGGGCTGGGCGCGGTGAGCAAGCCGGCCATCCTTTTCCCCACCGCCCATGACGAGCCGCCCATTTACCTGGCGGCCATGGGCGATGTGTTCCGCCGCCCGCGGGCCCTGTTCTTCCTGACCGGGGCCGAAATGGACCTGGTGCGGCGCCTGTTCGACCCGCCGGGGGCGCTGCGCCTGGCGCGCACCGGGCTGGACATCCTTTCCGGCGTCGACGAGAAGCCCTTCCGCCGCCGCTTTCTGCTGGTCGCGCCTTATCTCCTCTATGCCGGCCGCATCGAGAGGGGCAAGGGGCTGGAAGCCGTTTTCGATCATTACCGGGCGCTGAAGCGGGAGACGTATGCCGACCTGGTCCTGATCGGCAAGAAGATGATGGATCTGCCCGACCTCCAGGGCCTGAAGTATCTCGGTTTCGTCGGCGAAGAGGAGAAGCTGGCCGCCTTCAAGGGCGCCGTCCTCTCCCTGCAGCCCTCGCCGCTCGAAAGCCTTTCGATCACCACCCTGGAATCCTTCTCCATGCGCACGCCGGTGCTGGTCAACCGCGATTGCCCGGCCTTGATGGAGCACGTGAACATTTCCGGGGCCGGCCTGGCCTACGGCAACCAGGAGGAATTCCTGGCCGGTTTCCGCAGCATCCAGCGCCGCCCGGCGCTACGCGCGGCCATGGGCCAGAAGGGGCTGGAGTACGTGAAGCGCTATTACTCGTGGGAAGCGGTGATACGGGAGATTGAAGCGGGAATAGCTGAGGTGTTGGAAGTGCGGCAGACGCCAGACGTTAGACGGTAGACATTAGCAAGAGAAGAAAATTCCATGGCGGTCGGCTAAGATTCCTGGAATTCTGCTTTCTTGCTGGCGTCTAACGTCTAACGTCTATCGTCTTCTTCGGGTCGTTCACATCCCCTTGGACATCATGTTGATGAACTCGGCGTTGGACTTGGTCTTGGAAAGCTTGTCCACCAGCAGTTCCATGGCCTCGACCTCGGACATCTGCGCCAGCACCTTGCGCAGGACCCAGATCTTGCTCAGCTCCTCGCGCTCGATCAGCAGCTCTTCCTTGCGCGTGCCGGAGCGGAACAGGTCGATGGCCGGGAAGACGCGCTTGTCGGCCAGCCGGCGGTCGAGGTTGATCTCCATGTTGCCGGTGCCCTTGAACTCCTCGAAAATGACCTCGTCCATGCGGCTGCCGGAATCGACGATGGCCGTGGCCAGGATGGTCAGGCTGCCGCCGCCTTCGATGTTGCGCGCGGCGCCGAAGAACTTTTTCGGCTTGTTCAGCGCGTTGGCGTCGATGCCCCCCGAGAGCACCTTGCCCGACGCCGGCGTGATGGCGTTGTGGGCGCGGGCCAGGCGGGTGATCGAGTCGAGCAGGATGACGACGTCCTTGCCCATCTCCACCATGCGCTTGGCCTTCTCGAGCACGATGTCGGCCACCTTGGTATGGCGCAGCGGGATTTCGTCGAAGGTGGAGGCGATGACCTCGCCTTTGACGTTGCGGCTCATGTCGGTGACCTCCTCGGGCCGTTCGTCGATGAGCAGGACGATCAGGTTGATTTCCGGGTGGTTGACCTCGATGGACTTGGCGATGCTCTGCAGGATCATGGTCTTGCCGGTGCGCGGGGCGGCCACGATCAGGCCGCGCTGGCCCTTGCCGATGGGGGTTAACAGGTTCATCACCCGGCCCGACATGTTGTCGGTGCCGGTTTCCAGGTTGATCTTCTCGTCGGGATAGAGCGGCGTCAGCTTTTCGAAGCGGACGTTGCGGCGCTTTTCGGTCACCGCCTCGGGGTCCTCGTTGTTGACCGCCTCGACGCTCAGCAGGGCGAAATATTTCTCGCCCGTCTTGGGCGGCCGCACCGAGCCCGACACCGTGTCCCCGGTGCGCAGGTCGAACTTGTTCACCTGCGAGGGCGAAACGTAGATGTCCTCGGGGCTGGTCAGGTAGGCGTACTCCTGGAAGCGCAGGAAGCCGTAGCCCTCGCTGTGCACCTCGATGACGCCCTCGGCGAACAGCTTGCCGTTGGCGCGGGCCTGGGCATCCAGGACCTTGAAGAACAGGGTGTTCCTGTCGTTGACATCCTTGTCGTCGAGCTGCATTTCCTTGACCAGCTTTTTCAGCTCCAGCGCCTTCATGCCCTGCAGGTCCTTCAATGAATACATGTTCACTCCTTAGATGGCCTCTTGGATCCGCCGCCAGATCTCGTCCTTTGCCGCCGGCGATTTGATCGAGAAAGAAATGGCGAGCAGGCCGAATTTGTTTTTGAGTTGCGCGATGAGATTCCGTTGTTGCGAAAGCGTAATCTTATCACTCTTGGTCAGGATTGTCAAGATGGGGAGATTTTTCCCGACGATCTGGGCCAGGGTTTCCAGGTCGCTGGCCAGGAAGCCGCGGCGCGAGTCGATCAGCAGGACCGCCAGGCGGGCGTTCTCCGCCCGCGCCAGGAAGTCGGCGATGAGCCGGCGCACGCGGGCGCTTTCCGCCTTGGAGACCCGGGCGTAGCCGTAGCCGGGCAGGTCGGCGAAGATGATCCCCGGCGCGGTGCAGCCTTGCGCGGGCGCCGTCCCCCTCTTCGCCGCCGCCTCGGGAGCATGGTGGATGCCGTAGTAGTTCACGCTGAGCGTCTTGCCGGGCATGGAGCTGGTCTTGGCCAGCCGCCGCTCCAGCAGGCAGTTGATCAGCGACGACTTGCCCACGTTGGAGCGCCCGAAAAAAATGATCTTGGGGCGGGCGTCGGCCGGCAGCTGGCCGGCGTTGAAGTACGTCCCCACGAGTTCCGCTCTCTTTATCTTCATGATTGAAATGAGTTCGCTTACTGCAGCTGGGCTTCCTGCAATGGACGGATGACCTTGCTGCGGATGTTCTTGATCTTGATCGGGTGCTCGAGGACGAGATCCAGAAGCTCATCCATGGTCTCGACCGGATAGAGGCGGATGTCGCGCTTCAGTTCCTCGGGGATGTCCTCATGGAAGTCCTTGGCGTTCTCGGCGGGGATGAGGATGTTCCGGATGCCGTAGCGGTGGGCGGCGATGATCTTTTCCTTGATGCCGCCCACGGGCAGGATCCGGCCGCGCAGGGTGATCTCCCCGGTCATGGCGAAGCCGGGCCGCACCGGGATGCCGGTCAGCAGCGACAGCAGCGAGACGGCCAGGGTGACGCCCGCCGAAGGGCCCTCCTTGGGAACGGCGCCTTCGGGGATATGCAGGTGGATGTCATAGTGCCGCAGCTCCTCGGTGTCCAGTTCCAGCTCGAACAGCTTCAGCTTGGTGTAGCTGAAGGCGGCCGAGGAGGACTCCTTCATCACCTCGCCCAGGCGGCCGGTGAGGATCAGTTCGCCCTTGCCCTTGAGCATGCGCGCCTCCACCACCAGGATGTCGCCGCCGGCGGAGGTCCAGGCCAGGCCGATGGCCACGCCGATCTCGCTGCGCTGGAAGACCTTCTGGCTGGTGTACTTGGCCACGCCCAGGTATTTCTGCAGCCGGGCGCGGTCGATGGTCTGCGGTTCCGGGGCGCCTTGCTTGCGGCCCGATTCGATGATGCCGCGGGCGGTCTTGCGCATGATGACGGCGATCTCGCGCTCCAGGTTGCGCACTCCGGCCTCGCGGGTATACTCGTTGATGACGCTCAGCAGCACGTCGTCCGCGATGCGCACCCCGTCGACGGAGAAGCCGTTCTTTTCCG
This sequence comes from uncultured Clostridia bacterium, assembly GCA_964562095.1. Lineage (GTDB taxonomy): Bacteria > Acidobacteriota > Aminicenantia > UBA2199 > UBA2199 > UBA2199. The sequence goes on from CAZLSH010000031.1 coordinate 18,685, forward strand.
CCTGTTTCTTCAGCAGGAAATTCTTGGCGATCTCCAGCTTCTCCCTCTCGGTGTAGCCGGGGAGCTCGATGATCTCCATGCGGTCGAGCAGAGCCGGGGGGATGTTCTCGGCCAGGTTGGCCGTGGTGATGAAGAATACCTGCGAGAGGTCGAGTTCCAGGTCCAGGTAGTGGTCGCTGAACTCGGCGTTCTGCTCGGGATCCAGGGCCTCCAGCAGGGCCGAGGCCGGGTCGCCGCGGAAGTCCGAGTTCAGTTTGTCGATCTCGTCGAGCAGGAAGACCGGGTTCATGCTGCCTGCCTTCTTGAGCCCCTTGACGATCTGGCCCGGGTAGGAGCCGATGTAGGTGCGGCGATGGCCGCGGATCTCCGCCTCGTCCTTGACGCCGCCCAGGGAGACGCGCACGAACTTGCGGTCGAGGGCGCGGGCGATGGATTTGGACAGCGAGCTCTTGCCCACGCCGGGCGGCCCGATGAAGCAGAGGATCTCGCCCGCGGCTTTCTTGACCAGCAGCCGCACCGCCAGGTAGTCCAGGATGCGCTCCTTGACCTTGCGCAGGCCGTAGTGGTCCTCGTCGAGGATCTGCGCCGCCCGGCGGATATCCTTGTTCTCCTTGCGCGTTTTTTTCCAGGGGATGGCCAGCAGCCAGTCCAGGTAGTAGCGCGAGACGGTGCCTTCGGCCGAGAAGGGAGGCATGGCCGCCAGCCGCTCGAGCTCCTCGTCGGCGCGGGCCTTGACGTGCTCGGGCAGCTGCGCCGCGTCGATCTTCTTCTTGTATTCCTCGTAGTCGGTCTCCGGGCCTTCCTCGCGCTTCAGCTTGGGCTCGATGTCGCGCTGGCTGCGCAGCTGCAGCACGTCCTTCTTGAGGATGTTGTAGACGCGGACGCCGCGGGCGTAGGTGTCCACCTCCTCCAGCAGCGACTGCTTGACCTTCAGCGGCAGGTTGACGATGGAAATGATGATGTCGGAGGCGTCGGCCAGCTGGCTGGGCTTGAGCCGGGTCATGATGCCGGGCAGGCGCACGCGTTTCAGGTTGATGTATTCCTCGAAAAGAGCGATGAGGTTGCGCGACAGCTCCAGCAGGTCCTTGCCGGGGGCGGCGCGCTCCTCCAGCACCTCCAGGCGCACGCGGTGGAAATCCTCGCCCTCGACATAGCGCAGGATGCGCCCGCGCTTCAGGCCCTGGATGACGATGCGGTAGCTGCCGTTGCTCTGCTCGGCCGATTTCTCGATCTTGGCGATGGTGCCGGTCTCGTACATCTCCTCGGGCAGGGGGGTCTCGGTGACCTGGTTCTTCTGCGCCGCCAGGAACAGGTAGCCGCCATACTGGTTGAGCGCCGCCTTCAGGGCGTTGACCGACTTGTCGCGGCCGACCAGGATGGGCACGATGACGGTGGGGAAAGCCACGAGTTCGCGCAAGGGGATCAGGGGCAGCACGAGCTCCTGGGTGTTCAAGCGATCCATTTTTTGTCCCTGAGGAACTGGCCGTCGATCAGCACCCTGCCGGCGGCCTCCTTGCGCGAGGGGGTCTCGAACATCAGGTCGAGCATGATCTCCTCGAAGATGGCGCGCAATCCGCGGGCGCCGACGCCGCGGTCGATGGCCTGGACGGTGATCATTTCCAGGGCTTCCTTGGTGAAATCCAGGTCGACGCCGTCCATTTTGAGCAGCGCCTTGAACTGCTTGGTGATGGCATCCTTGGGCTCGAGCAGGATGCGGTACAGCTGGTCCTTGTCGAGTTCGTCGAGCACGCCCGTGACCGAGAAGCGCCCGACCAGCTCGGGAATGAGCCCGTAGCGGATCAGGTCGTCGGGCTGCGCCTGCTGGAAGATGTCGGCGCGGTAGGCCCGGCTTTTTTCCTTGGCGGCGGTCGAGAAGCCGATGACGTTCTTCTTGAGGCGCCGCTGGATGATCTTGTCCAGGCCGACGAAAGCGCCGCCGGCGATGAACAGGATGTTCTTGGTGTCGATCTTGAGGAACTCCTGGTAGGGGTGCTTGCGCCCGCCAAGGGGCGGCACGTTGGCCACGGTGCCCTCGACGATCTTCAGCAGCGCCTGCTGCACGCCCTCTCCGGAGACGTCGCGGGTGATGGAGGGGTTCTCGCTCTTGCGCGAGATCTTGTCCAGCTCGTCGATGTAGACGATGCCCTTCTCGGCCTGCTCGCGGTTCTCGCCGGCGGCCTGGTAGAGCTTGAGCAGGATGTTCTCCACGTCCTCGCCGACATAGCCCGCCTCGGTCAGGGTGGTGGCGTCGGCGATGGCGAACGGCACGTCCAGCACCTTGGCCAGGGTCTCGGCCAGCAGCGTCTTGCCGGTGCCGGTGGGCCCGATCAGCAGGACGTTGCTTTTGCGGATGTCGACCTTGTGGGCCAGGTTCTGGCCGTGCTGGATGCGCTTGTAATGGTTGTAGACGGCCACGGCCAGCTTCTTCTTGGCCGCTTCCTGGGAAATGATGTACTCGTCGAGCTTGGCCTTGATCTCGGCCGGGGTGAGCAGCTTCAGCTTCCTGGCGCTGGCGGCGGGCTTGGGCGCCTCGTTGCCGCTGAAGATCAGGTTATAGGCCGTCTTGGTGCACTCATCGCAGATGTATACCCCGGGCCCGGCGATCAGCTTGACCGCCCTGGACTGGGGGATGCCGCAGAAACTGCAGCGGGCTTCCTTTTCTTCCTTCATTTGCCGCCTTTCTTTTCCTTTTTGCGGTCGGCGATCACCGAGTCGATGATGCCGTACTTCTGGGCGTCTTCGGGCGACATGATGTAGTCGCGCTCGATATCCATGGCGACCTTCTCCGCCTTCTGCCCGGTGTGCAGGGCGAGGATCTCGATGGTCTTCTCCTTCACCTTGCGCATCTCTTCGGCCTGGATCATGATGTCGGTGGCCTGGCCCTCGAAGCCGCCCAGCGGCTGGTGGATGATGACCTTGGAGTTGGGCAGGGCGAAGCGCTTGCCCTTGCTGCCGGCGGCCAGCAGGATGGCGGCCATGGAGGCGGCCTGGCCGATGCAGATGGTCACCACGTCGTTCTTGATGAAGCGCATGGTGTCGTAGATGGCCATGCCGGCGCTGATGATGCCGCCGGGGGAGTTGATGTAGATGGAGACGTCCTTTTCCGGGTCTTCGGCCTCGAGGAACAGCAGCTGGGCGATGGTGACGTTGGCCACGTTGTCGTCGATCGGCGAGCCGAGGAAGATGACCGAGTCCTTCAGCAGCCGGGAATAGATGTCGTAGGCCCGTTCGACGTTGCCGGCCTGTTCGATGACCATGGGAATGAGCGGCATGTTATACCTCTTTGACCTGGATTTTTTCCCTGAGGAATTCGTTGACCTTGCCCTGCAGCAGGTGATCCTTCAGCTCGGCCGCCTTTTTTTCCTCGCCGTAGTACTGGCGGATCTCCTTCTCGCTGACCTGGTGGTGCTGCGCCAGGCGGGCGTATTCCTTTTCCAGTTCGGCGGCCTCGACGGTGACCTGGAATTTCTCGCGCACCTTGTCCAGGATCAGCGACAGGCGAACCGTCTTCTCCGCCTGGGCGAAAAGCATCTCCTTGAATTTGGCCTTCTCCTCATCGTCCTTGAAGCGCAGCGGCTGGCGGTTCTCGCTCAGGCGCCGGGCCGCCTCCTGCTCCTGCAATGAGCGCGGCACCGGGAACCGGCACTTGGCGAGCAGCGCTTCGAAGATGCCCTCCATGACCGCCTCCTGCCGCCGGTGCTCCTGGTGGTGGCGGAACTCCTCCTGCAGCCTGGCTTTGAACTCGTCGGCGTTCTTCAGCCCCAGCGACTTGAGAAATTCCTCGTCCAGCTCGGGCTTTTTCATCTCGTACACGGCCTTGATCTCCACCTGGTGTTCGATCTCCTTCCCGGCCCATGCCTTCTTGGCCGCGTCGGCGGGATAGGTCGCCTTCAGGCTGAGCGTCTCGGCGGGCTTTTTCCCCAGCAGCGCGGCGAACAGGCCGGCGATCTCCGCGGTATTCTCCGCGTTCATCATGAAGTAGGTCTCCTGGCGCGGCCATTTGCGCTTGCTGGCCGTCTCAATCGACTGCACCGTCAGCAGCACCAGGTCGCCGGTGGCGACGGCCCGCTCCTGGACCGGCAGCGACCGCTTGTTGGCCTCCAGCACGCGATCGATCTGCTGGGCCTCGTCGAAAACTTCCCCTTTCAGCGCGGCGGCGGGAATCTCGACCTGCAGCTGGCTCCAATCGGGCAGTTCGACTTCGGGAAGGATCTCGACGGCGATGTCGGCCTGGAATCCCCCGCTGCCGCGGTCGTCCAGCTTTTCCACGTACGGCTCGCCGGCGATGGCCAGCCGCTCCCGCTCGATGTGGGCGAAGGCCAGCTTGCCGACCGTTTGCTGGATGATTTCTTCGCGCAGGGACTGCTGGTGCACTTTCTTGACCACGTCGACGGGGACTTTTCCCTGGCGGAAGCCGGGCATCTTTATTTTATGGCTGGTTTCCCCGGCCAGGCGGTCGATTTCGCGGGCCATCTCGTCGGCGGGCATGGAAACCTGGAAGCGCCGGATCAGCGGATTGGCGGCGGCGTCGCCGGCTTCAGGTCCCGGCGGAACGGGCTTGTTTTCATTATCCGCTCGGTCGTGATTCATGGTGGTGACTCCTGGTTCGGACTTGGGAAAGGCTTGTGAAAACTGTAACAAAAAAGCCCTGGCTTGTCAAATGCCCAGGGCGGCGATGTCGCGGCGGATCTGTCCGACCAGTTCGCCGGGATCGGTGAATTTCCGCTCCTCGCGGATCCTGGCGATGAAATGCAGGCGCACTTTCCTGCCGTAGACCCGCCCCTGGAAACCGGGCACGTGGGTCTCCACGCGCAAAGGTCGCCGGGGATCGGTGAAAGCCGGGGCGCGGCCGATGAACGTCGCGGAAACCAGGCGGCGCATGCCCCGTCCCGCGGCAGCGGCCCGTGGGGCCCGGGCGGAGCGGGCGAACTCCAGTTCGGTGTGGAACACGCCCGGGGGCAGGATATCGTTGGCGCTGGCGATGTTCATGGTCGGAAAGCCGAGTTCCGTGCCGCGGCCGGCCCCGTGCACCACGATCCCGTCGATCGCATAGGGCCTCTCCAGCATGCGTCCGGCGGCGGCGACATCGCCCGCCGCCAACTGCCTGCGGATCAGTGAACTGGCCACCCGCTGGCCGTCGATCTCGACGTCGGGGGCGCGGATGACGGCGCAGCGGCCGGCCGCCTCGCGCCGCAGCAGGTCCAGGTCGCCCTCGCGGTTGCATCCGAAACGAAAGTCGCCGCCGACGACCAGCCGCCGCGCTTGCAGCCGCCCGAGCAGGACATCGTTCACGAACACGGCGGCCGGGATGGACGCCAGGTCGGCGAAATCAATGAAAAAAAGGCGGTCGAGGGCCTGACGTTTCAGGGTTTCCAGGCGCTGGGCATCGGTGCTGATCAGGCGGACAGGCTGGCCGAAGAAAATGCGCGGGTGGGGGTGAAAGGTGAGCACCGCGGCGATGAGCCGGTGGCGCCCGGCCTGGGCGGCCAGGGTGTCGATGATGCGGCGGTGGCCGGCGTGAAACCCGTCGAAGTTGCCGATGGCCACGGCGCTGGGGCCGGAAAGCCTTTCCAGGCGGGTGCGCAGTCTCATCGCTCAGCGCGCGGGCAGGGAGATCGGCAGGTGGTCGCGGTACAGCGGCGCCTGCAGCAGCATTTTCTTTTCGTTGAAGGGGCGCAGGGGCGTGAAGAACGTCAGCAGCAGGATCAGGGCCAGCGCCGCCAGGAGGCACTTGCCCAGCCAGCTCAGCTTGCGGGCGTTGTCGTGCTCCAGGTCCTCGAAGAACTTCTTTTCCTGGATCTCCTGGAGCTCGGTCTTTTCCTTTTTTTTCATCAACCCCTTGTTGAACAGGTTGAACAGGGTCTTGTAGATCTTGTACTCGGTGAACTGCCCCAGCTCCACGATGTCCTT
>CAZLSH010000032.1:0-24575 GCA_964562095.1 uncultured Clostridia bacterium
ACAATGCAATTCTCTGTAGGGGCGACCGGCCGGTCGCCCCTACAGAAAGAAGAACGGCCATGGGGATTTGCCCTGATATCCGGAATCATGCCAGACGAATATCGTTTGGATCATTGGGTCATTGGAATTTTGAATTTATTTGGAATTTGGTGCTTGGTGCTTGGAATTTTAGTCTTATTATTTCATCTTTTCTTACCGTAAACCGTGAACCGTCTACCGTAAACCAATTGCATCTTTGTACTGTTTCATTGCCATTTGAAATTGCATTCATTACAATGGTTAATACTGATACATTGGGAGGATGAGAATGGCGCTTCGATCAATCAACCCCGCTAGCGGCGAGCTGCTGGAAAGCTTCAGCGAGCATACGCCGGAAGAAGTGAACGCGGCCGTGGTGAAGGCCCACCAGGCCTTCGCTTCCTGGAGCGCCCTCGCCATGGAGCGGCGCTCCGCCCTGCTCGGGAAGGCGGCGGCGGCCCTGCGCGCAGAGAAGACCGCCCTGGCGCGGCTGATGAGCGAGGAAATGGGCAAGCCCGTCCTGCAGGCGATCGCCGAGGTCGAAAAGTGCGCCCTGGTCTGCGAGTACTACGCGGAAAACGGCCCGGCCATGCTGCGGCCGGAACCCGTCGCGGCCGACGCCGCTGACAGCACCGTGCGCTTCGACCCGCTGGGGGTGATCCTGGCCGTCATGCCGTGGAATTTCCCGCTGTGGCAGGTCTTCCGCTTCGCGGCGCCGGCGCTGCTGGCCGGCAACACCTGCCTGCTGAAGCATGCGTCCAACGTCAGCCGCTGCGCCGCGCGCATCGAGGAGGTCTTCCGCCGCGCCGCCTTCCCGGCGCACGTCTTCACCGCGCTGCGCATCCGTTCGGCGCGGGTCGAGGCGCTTGTGGCCCAGCCGCTGGTGCGCGCCGTCACCCTGACCGGCAGCGATGCCGCCGGGCGCGCCGTCGCGGCAGCGGCGGGCCGGCATTTGAAAAAATCGGTCCTGGAGCTGGGAGGCAGCGATCCGTTCATCGTGCTGGCCGATGCGCCCCTTTCTCCCTGCGTGGCGGCGGCCGTCAGCTCGCGCATGATCAACAGCGGCCAGAGCTGCATCGCCGCCAAGCGCTTCATCGTCGTCCGGGGCGTCTACAGCCGTTTCCGCAAGGCGTTCACCGCCGCCGTGGCCGGGCTGAAAACCGGCAACCCCCTTGACGAGAGCAACGACCTGGGGCCGCTGGCGCGCGCCGACCTTGTCGAGGAGCTCGAACGCCAGGTCAGGGAATCCGTCCGCCTCGGCGCCGCGGTCCTGACCGGCGGCCGGCGCATGAAAGGCCCCGGCTTTTATTTCGCGCCCACGGTCCTGGAAGGAGTGCGGCCCGGCATGCCGGCCTATGACCAGGAGCTGTTCGGGCCGGTGGCCGCCCTGATCCGCGCCACCGACGAGGAGGACGCGCTGAGCATCGCCAACGACACGCCTTTCGGGCTCGGCGCCTCCATCTGGACCGCGGACCGGGACAAGGCGCGGGCGCTGGCCGCGCGCGTAGAGGCCGGCTCGGTCTTCATCAACGGCATGGTCAAGTCCGACCCGCGCCTGCCGTTCGGCGGGATCAAGATGTCGGGCTTCGGCCGCGAGCTGTCCAGTTACGGGATCAAGGAATTCGTCAATATCAAGACGGTGGTCATTTCATAAGAAAAGTTCGATGTTCGAAGTTCGATGTTCGACGTTCAGGAGACGAAGAGAGGTTCGACGTTTAAAAGGCGAAGACATTGGATCATAATTCAAGATATAAGGAACAAGAAAACCGCAAAGGATTCATTCTCATGGCAAAGTGATTTTCTCTGCGCCGTGAAACTCCAAGCGATTGCGTAAATCTCTTCTCCGAAAACTTCGAACTTCGAACGTCGGACTTCGAACCTCTTAGGTTTCCGTTAAGTGCTTTTTCTTACAACATCGAACGTCGAACCTCGAACCTCTTCCGGCTCAATGCCTTGTCATTCAAGAGCTATTTAAGGTATAATCCAGCCAGACCCTAGGAGGAAACGCATATGAAAAAAACACTATGGATCGTATTGCTGATTATGGTATTCGCCGCCAGCTCCTTCGCCGGCGTCGAGTGGAAGACGCGCACCGTGACCCAGGCCGAGGCCAAAGGGCAGAGCAACACGGTCGTCCAGCAGATCTTCGCCCAGGACGGCAGCGTGAAAATGGTCTTCGAGAGCGTGGCCTACGAGAACGAGATGTACAAGAAAGGCGCATACTGGCTGTTCAGGGCGGCCGACGACACCCTCTACATGGTGAACCCCGAAGAAAAGACCTACGCCCGCCTGCCGCTCAACGCCATGATGCAGGTGGCCGGAATCGTGGGCAAGCTGGTCAAGATCAAGATCAAGAATCCGGTCATCAACGTGGAAAAGCTGGGGATGGAGACGATCCTCGGCTATCCCTGCCAGCACAGCAAGATGCTCATGGAATACGACATGGAAGTGAAGGTCGCCATCATCAAGAGCAAGAGCCACGAAAAGATCGAGAAGGAGACCTGGTCGACCCCCAAGTTCAAGGGCATGGAGGAAATGGCCGAATCGTTCCGCTTCCGCGAATTCAAGACCGGCATGGAGGACCTCGACGCCCTGGTCGAGCAGCAGATGAAGGCCGAGGCCGGGCTGGGTTTCCCGCTGAAGATGATCACCGTCACCACCTCGATCGGCAAGAAGGGCAACGAAAAGGAAAAGAGCCGCCAGGTGATGGAAGTGCTCGCGCTGGGCAGCAAGAACCTGCCGGCCTCGTTCTTCGAGATCCCCGCCGGCTTTACCGAGACGAGCGTCATTCCCGGATCCGAAGAATAGATATTGGTTTAAGGCGTAAGGTGTAAGGCGTAGGGGAAGAGGAAGAACCTGTCTTACCTTGAACCTTACGCCTTGCGCCTTACGCCGATTTCTTTCTTTATACCAATGCTGCAGCCAGCACGATGGAATAGTACTTGGAATCGTCGTCGTCGGCGCGCGAGGTGAGGATGGCCGGGAATTTCGCCCCGGTCACCACCGCGGCCAGCTTGCCCTTGGCCAGCAGCGTCATCCCCTTGTAGAAGATGTTGCCCGCCTCGATGTTGGGCATGATCAGGATGTCGGCGTAGCCTTCCACCGCCGACTGGAAGCCCTTGACATCCACCGCGTGCTTGGAAACGGCCACGTCCATGGCCAGCGGGCCGTCGATGATCGCGCCCTTGATCTGATGGCGGTCGGCCATTTTGGAGATGATCGCCGCGTCCAAGGTGCAGGGCATCTTTTCGGAGACTTTTTCGTTGGCGGCCAGGATGGCCACCTTGGGATTGAGGATGCCCAGCTTGGCGGCGATGGCGATGTCGTAATTGATCATCTGCACTTTCTGGTTCAGGTCGGGGTAGGGGATCATGGCCACGTCGGAAACGATCAGCAGCTTGTCGTAGGTGGGGATTTCCAGGATGGTGGTGTGAGAGAGCGAGATGTCCTTGCCCACGAGGTTGTAGTCTTTGTTCAGGATGGGTTTCAGGTAGTAAGGAGTCGAGATCAACCCCTTCATCAGGATCTGGGCCTTGCCGTCGATGATCAGGCGCACGGCCGTGTCGCCGCTTTTTTTCTCGTCGGGCTCGTGGACGATCTGGAACATGTCCGGATCGGTCTTCAGGCGGGCGCACTGCTCGCGGATCACCTTTTCGTCTCCGACCAGGATGGCGTCAACGATCTTTTCCTCGACGGCGCGCTTGACCGCCAGGATGGTATCCTCGTCCTGGCCGTAGGCCACGGCCATGCTGAAGTTCTTCTTGGATTTGACCAGGTTCTCGATTTCGCTCAGTTTTCTCATCGGTTTCATGCGTTTCCTCCCGCGGTTTTCCATTGTTTCGGTTCCTCTTCTCCCTGCAGCACGCGCAGCGCCCCCTGGGCCAGCGCCGCCATCTCGTCCTCGCCGGGCAGGATGATCAGCGGCGCCAGGAACTCGACGCGCTGGCGGACCAGCTGGATGAAATGGGCATCATAGGCGATGCCGCCGGTCATGACGATGGCGTCGATGCGCCCCTCCATGACCGTGGCCAGCTTGCCGATCTCCTTGGCCACGTTGTACGCCATGGCCTCAAATACCTGGATGGCCTTTGCGTCGCCGGCCTTGACCATCTCCTCCACCTTGCGCATGTCGTTGACCTGCAGGTGGGCGACAATGCCGCCCTGGCCGGTGATCATCTTCTTCAGCGCCGGCGGGTCGTATTTCCCCGACGTGGCCAGCTCGACCAGGCTCCAGGCGGGCAGCGAGCCGGCGCGCTCGGGGGCGAAGGGGCCATCGCCGTTGAGGGCGTTGTTGACGTCAATGACCTTGCCGTCGACGTGGGCGCCGACCGAGATGCCGCCGCCGAGATGGGCGACGATCAGGCGGCAGGCCGCATACGGCTTGCCGAGCTGCCGGGCGGCCAGGCGGGCGGCCGCTTTCTGGTTCAGGGCGTGAAAGATGCTGATGCGCGGGATCTCCGGCCGGCCGGTGACGCGGGCCAGGTCGATCATCTCGTCGACGGTCACCGGGTCGACGATGTACGCCTCGACGCCGACTTCCCTGGCGATGTCGCTGGCCAGCAGCGCCCCCAGGTTGGAGGCATGCTCGGTCCGGGTGTGCTTCAGGTATTCGGTCATCTCCCCGTTGACCCGGTAGGTTCCCGATGCCATCGGCCCCAGCAGCCCCCCGCGGCCGACGACGGCGGCCAGCCTGCGGACGTCGACGTCGTTCTTTTTCAGGAAATCGAGGATCACTTTTTCGCGGAAGCGGTGCTGGTCGATGATCCTGGGAAACGGGGCCAGTTCTTCAGGGTTGTGCGAAATGCTCTGGCTCAGGATCTTTTCTTCGCCCTGAAAAATCGCGATTTTGGTCGACGTGGAACCGGGATTGATGGCCAGGATGAGTTGTTCTTTCATGTTGCGCATCGATCGAATAAATCTCCTCCGCATGAGTAGGCTCGCTGCAGACGCCTTTCAGTCTTGCGTTGCTGGTCATGAGCCAGGATGATAACATGGCGCGCCCAAAAGGTCAAACCCGGCCATTGACAAGCGGCGGCATCATCCGCGGCGCAGCCGTTCCAGCGTCTCGGCGGCGGCGCGGCGCAGCAGCAGGGTGTCGCTGGCGACGCAGATCAGGCTGAACCCCGAGCGGATGCGGGAGCTCACCGAGCCTTCGTCAGCCCCGAATATGCCCAGCGGCATGCGGGCCCGTCGCGCCGCCTGGCGGATGCGGTCGATCGCCCCCGCCACCTCCGGGTCGTCCACGGCGCCGGGCTTGCCCATGCTGGCCGAAAGGTCGTAGGGGCCGACGAACACGCCGTCGATGCCCTGGACGTCCAGCATGGCGTCGATGTTGTTCACCGCGTCGGCGTGCTCGGCCTGGACGATCACCAGCGTCTCGCGGTTGGCCTGGCGCACGTATTCCTGAAAGCGGCCACCGTAGCCATGGGCGCGGGAAATGCCCACGCTGCGGCCGCCCATGGGCGGGTACTTGGCGAAGCTCACCGCCCGCGCGGCCTCGGCTGCCGAATTCACCTGCGGCACGATGACGCCCTGCGCCCCGGAATCCAGGGCTTTTTTGATCCATATCTCGTCGTTCAGCGGGACGCGCACCAAAGCGGGGCAGCCGGCGCCGGCCGCCTGGAGGATGCGCTGCACGTCGGACGAATCCATGGCCCCGTGCTCGGCGTCGATAAACAGCCAGTCGAAGCCGAGCCCGGCCAAAATCTCGGCGATTTCGGGGGAGGGGAGCGAAACGATGGTGCCCAGGAGTATTTCTCCGCCGGCTAAGCGTTTTTTGAAACTTTTCATGTTTTTTTCCATTTCCTTATATTATGGATTATAAGAATTATTGCTTCTGAAATCAAGTTGAAATTCAAAATCATCCTGGAAACAATAAAATAATTTTAACTATTGAAAAATGTAAAAATACGTTATATGATTGGAATATAGTGTGTATATGCTTTCATTCGAGGCAGTAAGAAATGGGCAGTAATAACAATTCGATCGAGAATGCCTGCCGCATCCTGCAGATCATGGCCGAGTGTTTCAACGGCCTGAACCTTACCGAGGTGAGCCAGAAGCTGGACATACACAAAAGCACGGCCTACCGCTACCTGTCCACCCTGGAGGAATTCCGCTTCCTGGAAAAGAAGGAAAACCGCTATTCCCTGGGGCTCAAGATATTCGAGATGGGCAATCGCGTGCCGGTCATCAAGCTGATCTCGGAGAAAGTCCATCCCCTGATGCTGGAGTTCGGCTTCCTGTTCAACGAGACCATTTCCCTGGGCGTGCTGTCGGACGAATCGGTGGTCGTCCTGGAGCGGATCGAAAAGGGGCGCAGCGTGATCAACCAGGTGTACGTGGGCACCAAGATCCCCGTCTACTGCACCGGATTGGGCAAGGCCATCCTTGCCGCCCTTCCTCCCGACCGGCTGGAGCAGGTCCTGGCCAAGGTCAAGTTCGAGCCATTCACCCCTCAAACCATCATCCGTCTCGAAGAGCTTATGGCCGACATCGAGGAGACCCGGAAACGAGGCTTCAGCATCGACAACTCCGAGTATGCGGAAGAGCTCCGCTGCATCGGCGTTCCCCTGACGCTGGACAAGTTCGCCTTCCACGGCGCCATCAGCGTGACCAGCCTCAAGTCGCGGCTGGATGCCGAGCGGGTGCGCCATATCAGCCACCACCTTCAGGATTCCCTGGCCAAGTTCATGGAGCAGAGATTCACTTGACGAAGGAAAGCGATCCGCGGTCGGGAGCAGACAGCACTTTTTTGGAAACTTTCGGAAATTTCAATTTATGCCTTGACTTTTCAATTTCGAACCATTACGATTGGCTTATGATTTTACTAATCAAAAAAGAATTTCAATTAGTAAAACACCAGGAAGCAATTTCTCTAAAAAATTCCCTGACCCGTTCCACGGAGATCGTGCGACTGCGGCGATCCAGGCAAAGTGTTCCCAACCATCACGTTTTAAAAAGTCATTCATAAAAAATTCAAGGAGGTTTCCACCATGTCCAAAAAAATCGGAGTTTTACTGGTCCTGGCCCTCTTCGTTTTCGGCGCCCAGGGCTGGGCCAAGGCCACCCCGGCGATGTCGCCGGTCGAAATGGCCAAGGCCATGAAGGCGATGACCTGGGTGGATCTGACCCACGCGTTCCACAAGGACATCCCGCACTGGAAGGGGTTTGACAACACCTTCGACAAGAAGCTGCTGTACCACTACGATCCGGGCGTCGGCTCCGACGGCTACGGCTTCCTGGTGCACAGGATCAGCCTGGTCGGGCAGTGGGGCACCCATGTCGACCCCCCCTCGCACTTCTTCCACGGCAAGCGCTCCCTGAGCGATATCGGCGTCAATGAGATGATGCTGCCGCTGGTCGTCTTCGACGTGCACGAGAAGGTCGCCGCCAATCCCGACTACGTTCTCTCCATGGACGACGTCAAGGCCTGGGAGAAGAAGTACGGGCCGGTTCCCGAGGGATCGTTCTGCGCCATGCGCACCGACTGGGCCCAGTATTGGCCCTCCAATGAAAAGATGGCCAACAAGGACGACAAGGGCGTGGACCATTATCCCGGCTGGGGCATGGACGTGCTCAAGTACCTCTATGAAGTGAGAAAGATCACCGCCAACGGCCACGAGACCACCGACACCGATCCCGGATTGAAGACCAGCAATGACAATTACGAGGCCGAAGCGTATGTCCTTTCCACCGACCACTACCAGATCGAGCTGATGGCCAACCTGGACAAGGTCCCCGAGTACGGCGCGATCATCGTCGTCGCCTGGCCGAAGCTGGAGCACGGCTCCGGTTTCCCGGCCCGCCTGTTCGCCATCTGCCCCAACAAGTAGCCGCAGCGACCCAGCGAGGAGTTCGCAGGAGCCAATATGAAAAAAACGATGCTGGTCTTCATGATGATGCTGTGCCTTTCCGGCATGACGCTGCGCGCCGAGGAAGAGGATTCCGGGCCGGCGATCACCGGCGGCGCCAATTTTTACTGGTACACTTTTTTCTGGAACAACACCGATTTCAACCAGAAGGATTACACGGTCAACGGCGAGACCGTGAGTGGGAAAGACAGTGCCAACTACAATTACGGCCATGGCAGCATCTGGCTGCAGGCCGCCTGGAAGCAGCTGACCGTCTACGCCAAGGTCGGCGCCTGGGGGCCTTACGGCATGCAGCCCGTGTACACGGCGCCCCTGGATCCTTCCGCCCGGCTGCTGGAAGGATTCGCGGACATCAGCGAATTCATCGGCCCCTTCAACCTGCGCATCGGCAAGTGGCGCTACGCCTACGGTGACGGGCTGGTGGCCTTTGACGGCGGCGAGGACGGCACCACCGGCGTGCAGCTGTACACCGCCAAGGAAAAATGGTCGCTGGACTTGTTCTACCGCAAGGGGATGGACAACGGCGGCTGGAGCGAGATGGCCTTCGATCCCACGCCGGGCTCGCGCAACGGCGGCTCCACGGCGGACTGGAACATCTGGGGCGCCTATGCCACCTTCAACCTGGACAAGGTCACGCTGAGCCCCTATTTGTTCTACAAGGCCTTCGGCGAGGACAAGCCGATGTGGATCGGGGCGGACGTCAAGGCCACGCCGATGAAGGAACTGGTGCTGCGGGCCGAATTCGCCAAGATGTTCGGCGGCTACGGGGACATGGATTACACCGGCTTCGGCCTGAACGCCAAGGCCGACTACACCACCGCCAAGGGATTGAACGTCGGCGCGAGCTATTACATCGCCTCCGGTGACGACAACTACGACATGAAGGACAGCACCTACACCACCACGCTGGAGAACCCGTTCACCTATGGATTCTACAAAGGCTGGGTGGGATTCGGCCCGGCGCACATGACCGGCACCGCCGCCGGCTTCGCCTGCCTGGCCCCCTGGGAATACCTGATGTCGAACCTCACCGTCCTCAACTTCCACGTGGCGTATCCCATCAAGACCGTTTCCGCCCGCCTGGATTTCTTCAAGTACGACAAGCACAAGCTGGCCGGGGGCTCCAAGGACATGGGCTATGAAATCGCCGGCCTGGTCATGACCAACATCAAGGGCATCGACTGCGGCGCCACCTTCGGCATGTGGATGCCGGGAGACCACATTTCCAAGGACCTGAACAAAGGCGATTCTTCACGCTATGGCGGCTACCTGTTCCTTTCCAAGAGCTTCGACTTCAAGCTGAAGTAGCGCCTGTTTTTTCTTTTGCTCTGTTGACGGGGTGCATGCCGGTCCCATAAAAAGGACCGGCATGCACCATGTTCTCATGTCCCGGACTCGATCGGCGGGATCCCTTTGCCGGCCGGCGATCGTTGTCCAGGCAGGTCACGACGCGGAAGCGCTCGAGGAGGTCAGATGGTCGAGACGAGATTGCATGGACGGGGAGGCCAGGGAACCGTGGTCGGGATCAAGATCCTCGCCGACGCCGTCATCCTGGGCGGCGGCTGGGTGCAGGCCTTTCCCGATTACGGCGTGGAGCGCCGCGGTTCCCCCGTGACCGCTTTCATCCGGGTCTCCGACAGCGAAATTTTTCTGCGCAGCAAGATCTACCATCCGGACCACCTGGTCGTCCTGGACGCGACGCTGCTCAACGTGGTCAAGGTCACGGACGGCCTGAAGGAGGGCGGAACGATCCTGATCAACAGTCCCAAGCCCCCGGGAGAATTCTCATTCGCCGGCCATTTCAAGGTGATGACCACGGATGCGACCCGGATCGCCATTCAAAACCAGCTCGGATCGCCGGCGTCGCCCATCGTCAACACGGCGATCCTGGGCGCGGTCATCAAGGCGCTGCCGCTGGGGATCTCGCTGGAGACGCTCAGCGAGGCCATCCGCCGCGGAGTGCCGATCAAGAAGGAGAACAATGTCGCCGCCGCCCGCGAGGCCTACGATTCTCTTCTCTAAGGAGGTCCGATTGAACTTCAAGCTCAAGCCAAAAAAAGATCTGACCCGGGCGAGCGAGCTGCCGACCATGCTGTGCTCGATTGGCGACATGACCTGGAACGGCACCGGATCCTGGCGGAACATGCGGCCGGTGATCGACCAGCAGGGCTGCATCCGCTGCGGGATTTGCTGGAAATTCTGCCCGGACATGGCGGTCTATATCGAAAATAGCACGTTCATGATCAATTACGATTTTTGCAAGGGCTGCGGCATCTGCGCCACGGAGTGCCCCAAGCAGTGCATCGCCATGGAGGAGGAGGGGAAATGAGAAAAGCGCTGATGGGTAATCTGGCCGCTTCCTATGGTGCCAAGCTTTGCCGGGTGCAGGTGATCCCGGCCTATCCAATCACCCCCCAGACCCAGATCGTGGAGGAACTCTCCCAGATCGTGGCCGACGGCGAGCTGGAGGCCGATTTCATCAAGGTGGAGTCCGAGCACTCCGCCATGGCGGCCGCGGTCGGAGCCTCGCTGGCGGGAGCGCGGACCTTCACCGCCACTTCGGCCCAGGGCCTGCTGCTGATGCATGAAGTCCTGCACATGGCCTCCCGCGAGCGGACGCCGGTGGTGATGGCCAACGTGAACCGCGCCGTCTTCCCCGGCTGGACCATCTGGACCGACCAGAACGATTCGCTTTCCCAGCGCGATACCGGCTGGATCCAGTTCTATGCCGCCGACAACCAGGAAGTGCTGGACAGCATCATCCTGGCCTACCGCATCGGCGAGGAACTCATGCTGCCGGTGATGGTCAACCTGGACGCCTTCGTGCTCTCGCATACCTACGAAGCGGTGGAGCTGCCGGAGCAGGAAGCGGTGGACGCCTTTTTGCCGCCCTTCCGGCCCAAGGTCAAACTGGACGTGGACGATCCCCGCGCCTTCGGAGGTTTGACCAATCCCGGCATCTTCATGGAATTCAACTTCAATCAACAGAACGACACCCTGCGGGCCCTGAAACGGATCCCGGAGATCGGCCGCGAATTCGAGAAGGCCTTCGGCCGCTATTACGGCAATCTGGAGATGTACCGCGCCGAGGGAGCCGAATTCATGCTGATCACGTCGTCCACGATCGCGCGCACGGCGCGCATCGTCATTGACGAGCTGCGGGAAAAGGGTGTGAAAATCGGCCTGATGCGCGTGCGCACTTTCCGGCCTTTTCCCGCCGGCGAGATCTACGGCGCCCTGGCGGGCTGCCGCAAGGCGTTCGTGATCGACCGCAACCTCTCCTTCGGCCACAGCGGAATTTTCTATGAGGAGATCAAGGCGGCCTTGTACAACAAGCCGGAGCGCATTCCCATCTTCGGCTTCGTCGCCGGCCTGGGAGGCCGGGACGTCGATCCCGGCGTGATCCACCAGGTGGTGGCGCAGGGAATGGAATTGGAAAACGCCGATACCCCGGTCATCTGGATGGGGGTGAAAGAATGAGCCAAACCAACAGGGAGATCAAGCTGACCTTGCCGGAAGAAGAGATCATGACCCCCGGGCACCTGGCCTGCCAGGGCTGCGGCGCGGCGCTGGCCATGCGCTATACGCTCAAGGCCCTGGGCCGCAAGACCATGATCTCGCTGCCCGCCTGCTGCTGGAGCGTCATTGACGGGCCCTTCCCCTGCTCCACCACCCACGTCCCTCTCGTGCACGTGGTCTTCGAGGCCGCCGCGGCGTTCGCCTCCGGGATCCGTTCCGGGTTGAGGAGAAACGGGCGCGACGACGTGACCGTCGTGGCCTGGGGCGGCGACGGCTCCACCTACGATATCGGGCTGCAGGCCTGGTCCGGCGCCGCCGAACGGAACGACGACATCCTGTATATCGTCTACGACAATGAAGCGTACATGAACACCGGCATCCAGCGCAGCGGCGCCACCCCCTGGGGTGCCTGGACCACGACGACCCCGGGCAGCCATTTCAAGCAGGAGCCCAAGAAAGACATCATGAGCATCGTGGCCGCCCATCGCGCCCCCTATGCGGCCAACCTCTCGCTGGCCCATCCCGAGGATTTCGTGCGCAAGGTGAAGAAAGCCGCCTCGATCCGCGGCTTCAAGTTCCTGCACATTTTCGCCCCCTGCCCGCCGGGATGGAAGATGCGCCCTGATGACGCGGTCCAGTCGGCCCGCCTGGCGGTGCAGACCCGGGTTTTCCCCGTCTACGAGATCGAGAACGGCATCCGCTATACCTTGAATGTCCAAGTGCCCAACCCCAAGCCGGTCATGGAATACCTCAAGCTGCAGGGCCGGTTCCGGCACCTGAAGGAGGACCAGGTCCAGGTGCTGCAAAACAGCGTGGACAGCGAATGGGAGTTGCTCAGGGACCGGATTGAATTGGGGAAAAAACATGGATAATCCATGAAAGGGATGAATTCAATAGAAAAGCTGGGAGGCTGAAATGAATTACGAAAAAATTTATTCGCGCACCGCGCTGGATACCAAGAAATCGGCCATTCGCGAGCTGTTGAAGCTGGCCGACCGCCCCGAAGTGATCTCCTTCGCCGGCGGCTGGCCGCCGCCGGACCAGTTCCCCGTCGACGATCTGAAGCGCTTGTTCAACAAGGTGCTCGACGAGCGCGGCCGCAAGGTGCTGCATTATTCCGCCGCCGAAGGGGAGCGGCCGCTCAAGGAAGAGCTGATCCGCTTCATGGCCAAGGACGACATCCATGCCGAACCGGAAAACATCGTGATTTTGACCGGCTCGCAGCAGGGGCTGGACATGCTGCCCAAGGCTTTCGTCGACCGCGGCGACATCGTGTTCATGGAAACTCCGACCTACGTCGGGGCGATCCAGGCTTTCGGGAACTACGGGGCCAACATGGTCCCGGTGGCCAGCGATGAATCGGGCATGATCCCGGAGGCCCTGGCGGAAGCCATCGCGGCGCTGCGCCGCGAGGGTGTGGGCGAGCGCATGAAAATGGTGTACCTGATCCCCGATTTTCAGAATCCCGCCGGGACCACCATGAGCGAAAAAAGGCGGATCGGGGTTTTGGACATCGCGGCCCAAAACGGGCTGCTGGTAATTGACGACGCACCGTACCGCTACCTGCGTTTCGAGGGCCAGAACGTGCCGTCCCTGAACACCCTGGACAAGTCCGGGAACGTGGTCTCGCTTTTCTCTTTCTCCAAGATGATCGTGCCCGGGCTGAGGATCGCCTGGATGGTCGGCTCCAAGGAGGTGGTGGACAAGTTCGTCACCCTGAAGCAGAGCGTCGATCTCTGTTCCGCGGCGCTGCCCCAGCACGTGCTGGCCGAATACATGAAAGCCGGCCTGATGGAGAAGTATCTGCCCCAGTTCATCGAGAATTACCGGACCAAGCGCGACGCCATGCTCGAGGCGCTCGACCGGGAAATGCCCAAGCTGGAGGGGCTGCACTGGACCCGGCCGCAGGGCGGCCTGTTCATCTGGGTCACCCTGCCGGAGAAGCTGGACGCCACGGAGCTGTTTCGCCGGGCCGTGGCCAAGGACGTGGCCTTCGTGGACGGCACGGCCTTCCATCCCCAGGGCGGCCTGAAGAACTGCTTCCGCCTGAACTTCTCCTTTGTTTCCTTCGACTTGATCCGCGAGGGCATCCAGCGGCTGGGGCTGGCCATGAGCGAATTCGTCGAAAGCTCTGACCGGCAGCCGGATGTGTAAGCAGAATCCGGCCGGGGGCTGAAGGCCTTGGAACTGGAAACGGCCATTCGCGGGCGGCGCAGCATCCGCCAGTTCAGCGCCACTCCCTTGCCGCGGGCCGAATTGGCGGGCCTGGTCGAAAAGGCCCTCTGGGCGCCCTCGGCCATGAACACCCAGCCCTGGCATTTTTACGTGGTTTCGGGGCGCCGGCGCGACGAGCTGGAGAAAGTGCTCATGCGTTCCTTCGGCGCCCTGCTGCCGCGACTGCGCCAGCTGTTCAAGGAGAAGATGGTGCAGATGATGCGCGGTTATTTTCTCAACTTCGGCAACGCCCCGCACTTCGTCGTCGTGACCTGCGACCGCCTCGACGTTCCCGAATACCAGGAAGGAGCGCGCCAGAGCGCGGCAGCGGCCATCCAGAATTTCTGCC
Organism: uncultured Clostridia bacterium; assembly: GCA_964562095.1. Classification (GTDB taxonomy): domain Bacteria; phylum Acidobacteriota; class Aminicenantia; order UBA2199; family UBA2199; genus UBA2199. The sequence continues at coordinate 13,975 of CAZLSH010000032.1, forward strand.
TGCTGGCCCATGAGGCCGGCCTGGGGACCTGCTGGATGACCGGGCCGCTCTGGGTGAAGGAGGAGGTGCTGAATTTTCTTGCCGCCGGCGACCAATGCCTGGTGGCCGTGGTCACCATCGGCCGGCCCGAGCAGTCGCCGCCGGCTCCGCCTCGCAAGGCGGGCGCCTTCCAGTGGCTGGAGTAAGTCATGAATCGTCATTTCTTTCATTCATTCTATAAGCAAGGAGAAGCAATATGGATTATCTGTTGAACGATGAGCAGAAAATGCTGCGCGACACCGTGGCCCGCTTTGCCGAGAAGGAGATCGCCCCGCTGGCGGCGGCCCTGGAAAAGGAAGGCCGCTTCCCCCACGAGATCATCCGGAAGGCCGGCGAGCTGGGGCTGATGGGCATCACCGTGCCGGAAGCCTACGGCGGCGCCGGCCTCGACAGCATATCCTACATGCTGGCCATGGAGGAGATCGGCAAGCGACTCGCCTCGCTGGTGCTGATCATGTCGACGCACATCTCGCTGGCCTGCGGACTGATCGAAAAGTTCGGCAGCGAGGAGCAGAAAAAAAAGTACCTGCCCGATCTCGCCGCCGGGCGCAGGGTGGGCAGTTTCTCGCTGACCGAGCCCGGCGCCGGTTCCGATGCGGCCGGCCTCAAGACCCAGGCCGTCCGCCAGGGCGACACCTTTGTCATCAACGGCACCAAGCAATTCTGCACCCTCTGCCCGGAATCGGACAACGTTTTACTGCTCTTTGCCCTGACCCGTCCCGAGCTGAAGACCAAGGGCATCAGCGCCATCATCGTCGACAAGAGCTGCCCGGGCTGGAAGGTCGGCAAGAGGGAGCACAAGCTGGGCATCCATTCGTCCACGACCTCGGAGCTGATCTTCGAGGACTGCATCGTGCCGGCCAAGAACCTCCTGGGCGCGGAGAACGAGGGATTCAAATACGCCATGATCGGCCTGGACGGCGGCCGCATCGGCATCGCCACCCAGGCGCTGGGCATCGCCAAGGCCGCCATCGAAGCGGCCACGGCCTATGCCAGGGAGCGCGAGCAGTTCGGCAAGCCCATCGCCAACCTGCAGGCGATCCAGTGGATGCTGGCCGACATGAACACCGAATACGAGGCGGCCTGGCTGCTGACCTACCGGGCGGCGCTGATGAAGGACAAGGGGCTGCGCTTCACCAAGGAAGCCGCCATGGCCAAGCTGAAGGCTTCGGAAGTGGCTTCGTTCTGCGCCGACCTGGCGATCCAGATCCATGGCGGCTACGGCTACATCGAGGAATTCAGCGTGGAGCGCCTGTATCGCGACGCGCGCATCACCCGCATCTACGAGGGCACCAGCGAGATCCAGCGCCTGGTCATCGCCCAGAACTGCCTGAAATAGGCGGACGGGAGGAAACGGAGGCAAGATGGAAGACCTGAAAACGATCGACAGCGAGCTGAACAAGTATTTGCGCCTGCAGTCGTTCCCCATCGCCCTGCGCATGCTCAAGAGCGAGGCCGAGATCCCCGGGAAGACCCGACGGCCCTTCGCCCAGATGAAGCAGCAAGTCGCGATCTGCCAGGGCTTTTACATGGCCCGCAAGTACGGCTGGTCCGTGGCCATGGGCAAGGAAGACATGGCGTGCCCCCCGGGGGCAGCCGCCTACGGGTTTTTCAAGGACAGCGCCTATTTTGACGAGGGCAACATGGCGTTTCCCACCTATGCCCCCAGCTTGGATCTGGGCAAGTCGCTCGAAGCCGATATCCCCCGTTTCCCATACGGCGAATACAGCCACATCCTGGTCGCTCCACTGGACAAGGCTGAATTCGAGCCGCAGCTGCTGATCATCTACGCCATGCCGGCGCAGGTGATGCGCTTGATCCATGGCGCCATTTACGAACAGGGCCATGCCTTGACCGCTGCCTCCGAGTGCCGCATCGGTTGTGCGATCGTGGCCGCCGTGATGAAGAGCGGCGAATGCACCTTCAGCGTCCCGGGCAATGGCGACCGCGTCTTCGGCGGCACCCAGGACCACGAGATGAACTTCTTCCTGCCCATGCAGCGCGTCCCGGGGGTGCTGGCCGGCCTGGCCGCCAATCACATGGGGGGGACCCGCTACCCGATTCCCGCTTACGCCATGTACCAGCCCAGTTTCCCCAAGAATTACAGCCGCCAGATGGAGATCTGGCAGGAAAATGGCGAACTGGCGAAAAACTGAACTGCGGGAGAAAATGCTGCCAATGCTGTATTGGTTTCATGATTTTTGTGATACTCTTTTCTAAATCTATCGTGGAGGCATGAACATGACCCAATGGGGCTGGATTTTCATGGCCATTTCCTGGGGGGTGATTATTCTCCTGACGGCATACTGCTTCAAGCGGGTGCTGACGTGCAAAAAAAAAGCAGGGGTCATATCATGCGACCGCGCCCAATGGGGGACGCGGCTGGGCCTGATCCTGGCCATGGCCGGCAATGCCATCGGCCTGGGCAACTTCCTGCGCTTCCCGGTCAAGGCGGCGGCCAACGGCGGCGGCGCCTTCATGATCCCGTATTTCTGCGCCCTGATCTTCCTGGGCATCCCCATGATGTGGGTGGAATGGGCCATCGGCCGCAACGGCGGTATCCGCGGCCACGGCACGACGCCCGGCATGCTCGCCCTGCTGTGGAAGCACCCGGTGGCCAAATACGTCGGCTCCCTGGGCATCGGCCTGCCGCTGATCATCGTCATCTACTACAGCTTCATCGAGTCCTGGACCCTGGGCTTCGCCTGGTTCTCGGGCACCGGCAGATATTTCGGCCTGACCACGCGCGAGGCCATGGGCCAGTTTCTGCACGGCTTCCAGGGGGTGGAGCAGAACCAGTTCTTCTCCTCGATGCTGCCCATTTTCATCTTCATCGTCATCACCCTCGGCCTCAACTATTTCTTCCTGCGCCAGGGGATCTCCAAGGGCATCGAAAAGCTGGCCAAGGTCGGCATGCCGCTCTTGTTCATCTTCGCCATCATCCTGGCCATCCGCGTGCTGACCATGGGCACCCCTCCCAGCGGCGTCACCTCCATCGACGCCGGCCTGGGCTTCATGTGGAACCCCGACTTCAGCCAGCTCGGCCATGCCACGGTCTGGCTGGCGGCGGCCGGGCAGATATTCTTCACCCTCAGCATCGGCCAGGGCATCATCCAGACCTATGCCTCCTACCTGTGCGAAAAGGACGACTGCACGCTGAACGGGCTGACCACCAGCATGACCAATGAATTCTCCGAGGTCATCCTGGGCGGAACCATCGCCATCCCGGTCGCCGTCGCCTTTTTCGGAGTGGTCGAGACCAAGCTCATCGCCAACGAGGGCTCCTTCAACCTCGCTTTCCAGTCGCTGCCGGTCGTCTTCCAGAAGATCCAGTTGGGCCAGGTCTTCGGCGCCCTGTGGTTCCTGCTCCTCTTCATCGCCGGCATCACCTCGTCGGTGGCCCTGACCTCGCCGGCCGTGGCCCTGCTGGAGGACGAGTTCAAGTGGAAGCGCACCAAGGCGGTCAACGCCGTCTTTGCGGTGATCGTGGCCGGCACCGTGCTGGTCGTCGCCTTCCTCAGGTTCGGCTTCCTCGACGAGCTCGATTTCTGGGCCGGCACCTTCGGCATCATCTTGTTTGCCGCCATCGAGATCGTCCTCTTCTCCTGGGTCTTCGGGGTCAAGAAAGGCTGGGAAAGCCTGCACCGCGGCGCCGACATCAAGCTCCCCGGGATCTTCAAGTTCATCCTCAAGTACGTCACGCCGGTGTACATGCTGGTGATGCTGGGGGTCTGGACCTACCAGGAGGCCATCGCCAAGCTGCTGATGAAGGGCGAGGCTCCAGTCCGCAAGCCGTATTTGTGGGGGGCGCGCGGCATGATGATCCTCATTTTCGCGGGCATCATCATCCTGATCGGGATTGCCTGGAGAAAAAAGGCCCGGCAGCCCGAAAGCGATCCTGCCGACTGAAAAACGGAAACTGCCGCCGGCGGGTGAACGCGGCGTTTCCCTGCCGCCGGCAATTTACTTTGTATACTTTCGCAGCAGCGCCCGCCCGGCGGTCTTGTCTTTTTCGCTTTCCGGGATCCATTGCGGGTCGGGTTCCATGGCCAGGAGTTCCTCCAGCGTCTTGACGGCCAGGTCCTTTTCCCCCAGCGACCAGTAGGTCTCGGCCAGGAACAGGAGGCAGACCGAGCTTTTCGGGGCGATGGCGCGGCATCGCTCCAGGTACTGCCGTGATTTCTTTTTGCTGCCGCCGAACATGCCGGGCACTTTAAAATACAGGCGCCCCAGGACGCAGTGGGCGCCCGCGTGCTCGTAGGCGCCGTCGATGGCGATGGCGCGCTCCATGGCGCGGATGATGTCGTTCTTCAGGAAAAGCGACTTGAGCACGCCCCGGGCTTCGCCGTAGCTGCCGGTGTGCACGCCCAGCCAGTAATGGCCCTCGACGCGGTCGGGGAGCAGGGCGGTCGCCTTGCGGCTGAGGTCCATGCCCTCCTTGAACAGCTTCTGCTTCTCGTCCCTGCCGCCGGCATGGTCGCCGATGAAGTACATGGCCTGCAGGCTCTTCACCATGGCCTCGAAGCTGCCGGGGGCCAGCCGCAGGGCCTCGCGGAAGGCGGACAGGGCGTCCGCGGCCATGCCGGCTTCCCCGCGCCGGGCGTAGGCTGCATCGCCTTTTCGCATCAGTTCCTCGACGGTATCGCCGCGGAGCAAGGGAGATGCCATGACGAAAATGATGGTCAATGAAATCAGGAAGTGTCTCATATCGCCTCCAGGCAGCATTGTAGCATAAGAAAAAGTGATAGTGGTGATGATAGTATCAGCAAAGCCAGGGGAATAAACGCATCTTTTCGTAGGGGCGCGGTTATCGCGCCCTGGATGGTCTTGATTATTTCGAATTCCTGGGGGCGGGATGGCCCCGCCCCTACAAGCGGATCATCCGCCGCAATCGTTCCCGAATTCAATTCATCTCTTCGAGCCGAGCCATGACCGTCTCCCAGTCGGGCAGCAGCTTCTTGAGCTTTGTCTCCACGTCCCCGAGCTCTTTCATCAGTTCCTGGACCCGCTGCGAATCGCGAAGCACCTCCGGGTCGCACAGCAGCCCCTGGTTCCGGGTTTTGACCGCCTCCAGCGCGGCGATCTCCTCCTCCAGTGCCTTGATCCTGCCGGTCAGCTCGCGGCGGGCGCGGCCCTGGCGGTTCCTCTCCTCGGCCTCCTGGCGGCGCTCTTCCCGCGTCTTGTTGGGCTTGCGAGGCGCCGGCGCATCTCCGCCGCCGGGGGCGGCCGCGGCGCATCGGCCCTCATCCGCCGCGAGCTCGGCCTCGCGCCTGCCGATGAAATAGGAATAATTGCCGATGTATTCGCGGAGCCGGCCGTCGCGCAGCTCGAGGACGCGGCTCACCAGGTCGTCGAGGAAATGGCGGTCGTGCGACACCAGGATGATGGTCCCCGTGTAATGCAGCAGTGCGTTCTGGAAGATCTCCTTGGTCTTGAGGTCAAGGTGGTTGGTCGGCTCGTCCAGGATCAGGCAGTTGCTGTCGCGCAGCAGGATCTTGACCAGGGCCAGGCGGCTCTTCTCGCCGCCCGAGAGGACGGCCACCGGCTTGTGGATGTCGTCTCCGGAAAAAAGGAAGGCGCCCAGCAGGCTGCGCACCTCCAGGTCGCTGGCCCGGCCGTCGACCTCCCGGGCTTCCTGCCAGACCGTCAGGCCGTAGTCGACGTTCTGCTGGCTCTCCTGGGAAAAAAAGGCGGTCTGCACCTGGTAGCCCCATTCCACCGCGCCGCGGCTGGGGGATTCCGCGCCGGCCAGGATGCGGGCCAGGGTCGTCTTGCCGGCGCCGTTGACGCCCAGCAGCGCGACCTTCTCGCCGCGCTGCACCGTGAAGCTCACGCCGGCGAACACCTCCCGGCCCGCGAACGCTTTGGCCAGCTCGCGGACGGCCAGGACCTCCCGGCCGCTGCGCCGCCCCTCGGGGAAGCGGAAGCGGACCTGCTTCGCCTGCTGGTGATCGGGGAGCAGCTCGAATTTTTCCAGCTGCTTGATCCGGCTCTGAACCTCGGAAGCCTTGCTGGCCTTGGCGCGGAAGCGGTCGATATAGGCCTGGATGCGCTTGATTTCGGCCTTCTGCAGCTCGCGCTTCTTTTCCAGCGCCGCCGCCTGGCGCTCCTTCTCCTTCAGGTAGTGGGAGTAGTCGCCCTTGTATATCGTGAGCCGGCCGCGGTCCAGCTCGACGATCTGGCCCACCATCTTGTCCAGGAACATGTGGTCGTGGGAGATGGCCAGCAGGGTGCCGTCGAAGCCGCGCAAAAACCCCTCCAGCCATTCCATGCTCTCGGTGTCGAGATGGTTGGTCGGCTCGTCCAGCAGCATCACGTCGGGTTCGGCGAGCAGGATGACGGCCAGGAGGATGCGCATCTTCCAGCCGCCGGAAAAATCGCGGCAGTTCCTGCCCTCGTCGCCCGCGGCGAAGCCCAGCCCCTTGAGAATGCGCCGCGCCCGGGCCTCGAAGCCGTAGCCGTCGCGCAGCAGGAAGGCCTCGGAGGCGGCAGCGAACTTGTGCAGCAGGCCGGAGAAGCCTTCCTGGCGATGGTCGCCGGCCGCAACCCGTTCATGGCTGGCGCGGATGGCCCGCTCCAGCTCCTCGTGCCCCGTCTGCTTCTTGAGGTAGGCCATGACCGGCAGCGGGTCCAGCTCGACCAGGTCCTGGGGCAGATAGCCGATGCGCTGCCCCTTGCCGGTCTCGATGGCGCCGTCATCCAGCGCCGCATCGCCCTGGATCGCCCGGAACAGGGTGGTCTTACCGGCGCCGTTGTCGCCGACCAGGCCGATGCGGCTGCGATCGTTGACCAGCCAGGTGATCCCGGAAAAGATCGCCTTGCCGTTGTAGGCGAGTCGGATGTCCTGCAGGCGGATCATGGGTCAGAGTACCTCTTTGGCGCTGGACCGGACCGCAGGCGCGGCCGGCGCTTCCGTTCGGGTCAGTATTTATTGGCCAGTAGCTTGGCCGCCTCGATCGATTCGGTGATCTTGTTCTCCTCGATGAGCCTTTGCAGGACCTGGTTGACGCGCTCCAGCAGAACGCTGTCGCCCTTGCGCACCGCGGCGGCCGAGCCGAGTGGCAGGCGGTCGGTGCTGCATTCCAGGTTCAGCAGGGCGCTGTCCTTGAGGGCGAAGGTGTCGGCCACCGGTTTTTCCAGGATGACGGCGTCCACTTTCTTCTGCAGCAGGGCGTCGACCAGATCGCCGATCTCCTCGTGCAGGGAAAAGACGGCGCCGCTGACCAGATTGCGGGCCAGGTCCTCCTGGATGGAGCCCTTCTGGGTCCCCACGACCTTGCCGCGCAGGTCCTCCAGCATCTTGATCCGCTCCCGGTCCTCGGCGCGGATCAGCATGTTCTGGATCGCCTGGTAATAGGGGATGGAAAAATCGACGATGTGCTTGCGGCTCTCGGTCGGGGTCAGCCCGGCCAGGGCGATGTCGATGTTCCCGGCCGCCAGCTCGTCGAAGAGCCGGCTGAACACGATGTCCTTGATCTCCAGCCTGACGTTCAGGTTGGCGGCGATGGCCTCGGCGATATCGATGTCGATGCCGACCATTTCGCTCTCCAGTTCGGGCAGCAGGTAGAACTCGTAGGGCGGGTAGTCGGCGCTGGTGCCGACGACGATCTTGCCCGCGGCCTTGATCTTCTCCAGCCGGCCGGCCTCCTTGCGGATCTCCTGGCTCTGCATGCGGCAGCCGGACTGCCAGAACATGGCGAGCAGGGCGCCGGCCAGCCAAAGAACCGGGAAGAACCGGTTGGGCTTAAAAGATTTGCTTGGCATCGCAACCTCCCGAGTGACATAGATGCCCCCACCATAACAAACCCTGTTGGCGATGTCAATCCGCCCGCTGCGGCCGCCAGGCATTGGGAAGCAGCGCGGGCGCGGGATTTGACAACCCCGGCGAATGGTGATATTTTCGCCGCGGGCGGCCGCGAAAGTGGTGGAATTGGTAGACACGTCAGACTTAGGATCTGATGCCGCGAGGCCTGGGGGTTCGAGTCCCCCCTTTCGCATTGCCTTCACCCCGTCGAGGACATGCCTTCATGAACGCCAGCCGTTTTTTCAGGGAAGCCCGGTTCGTCCGGCTGTTGCCGGCGCTGGCCGTCGGCGCAGCCTTCCTTTGGTCCTGCGCCGCGCGCGGCAGGACCCCGGTCCGCAGCAGCGTGCCACGCCGCCAGGTTGCCGCCCTGGCCGTGAGCCTGGCCGGCCTGCCCTATGTGTACGGCGGCAGCGACATCGACGGCTTCGACTGCAGCGGCCTGGTGTACTACGTCTACGACTGCTTCGGCATCCGCCTGCCGCGCAGTGCCCGCGGGCAGTCGCAGCTGCCGGGCGCCGTGCGCCTGAAGCGCGCCGTTGCGGGCGACATCCTGATCTTCCGTTTGCAAAAGGCCTGGCACTCGGCCATTTACCTGGGCGACGGCCGCTTCGTGCACGCGCCCAGCGCCCGCGGCTGGGTGCGGGTGGAAACGCTGAACGATTACTGGCTGCAGCGCCTGAAGACCGCCATCGCGGTCCTGGGAGCCGCACATCCGCTGGAGGAGCCATGATGGACGCTATTTTGGAGGCGCATGAGATCGAAAAGAGCTTCATCCAGCCGAACCGGGAACGCCTGGTCATCCTGCAGGGTCTTTCACTCAGCCTGGAGCGGGGGAGCGTGATCTCGGTCACCGGGGCGTCGGGTTCAGGCAAAAGCACCCTGCTGCATCTTCTGGGTTCCCTGGACACGCCCGACGGCGGCAGCATCCGTTTCGCCGGCGAGGATATCGCCGCTTTCGCCAGAAAAAGGCTGGCCGTTTACCGCAATCGCGACATCGGCTTCATCTTCCAGTTCCATTACCTGATGCCCGAGCTGACGGTCAGGGAGAATGTCGCCGCCCCCGGGCTGGTCGGCGTTTTCCGCAAGCGCCGCGCCCTTGACGCCGCCGCCGCGCTGCTGGCCGAGGTCGGCCTGGGCGACAAGCTCGACGCCATGCCCCACCAGTTGTCGGGGGGGGAGAAGCAGCGCGCGGCCATCGCCCGCAGCCTGCTCAACGGCCCGCGCCTGCTGCTCGCCGACGAGCCGACCGGCAGCCTCGACTGGAAGACCGGCGAAGGCGTCTTCGCCCTGTTCAGGCGCCTGGTGCGCGAGCGCGGGCTCAGCGCCGTCGTCGCCACCCACAATGCCCAGCTGGCGGAGCTGACCGACCGGAAGTACCTGCTGCATGGCGGCAAATTGCAAGAAATATAAGGACGATATTTCGAAAAGATGGAATCGGTTGACGGTTTACGGTGGATGGTCAACGGAAAGAAAAGAGGCAATACGAAGACTTAAATTCCAAATCACAAATTCCAAATAACAAACAAAATCCAAATTCCAAATTCCAATTTCCAAAACATAGACAATGCAATTCTCTGTAGGGGCGACCGGCCGGTCGCCCCTACAGAAAGAAGAACAGCCATGGGGATTTGCCATGATATCCGGAATCATGCCAGACGAATATCGTTAGGTCATTATGTCATTGGAATTTGCAATGATGATCTGCATTCTATAAAATATCTTTCTTCACAAACACTAACACTAACACTTGTCTTTGTATTGCCTCTTCTCTTACCGTCAACCGTACACCGTCCACCGTAAACCGATTGCTTTCATCTCTTGCTGACACTGAAACTAGCACTGTCACTGTCTTTCTGCAAACGTCTTGACATTGATCCCGCCAGAACCTATCATCACTCCATGAAAGACGTACTGGCAGTGATCCTCGGCGGCGGCAGGGGCACGCGGCTGTTTCCCCTGACCAAGTTCCGCGCCAAGCCGGCGGTGCCCATCGGCGGCAAGTTCCGCCTCATCGACATCCCCATCTCCAACTGCCTGCACTGGAACATCAGGAAGATCATGGTCCTGACCCAGTTCAACACGGCGTCGCTGCACCGCCACATCTCCCAGTCCTACCGCTTCGACGGCTTCTCCGACGGTTTCCTGCAGATCCTCGCCGCCCAGCAGACCATCGAGGATTCGAACTGGTACCAGGGAACCGCCGACGCCGTGCGCAAGAACATCCATTACATCAAGCACCAGAAGGTCGGCACCGTGGTGATCCTCTCCGGCGACCAGCTCTACCGCATCAACCTGAGTGATTTTCTCAAATGCCACCGGGAGAACCAGGCCGACATCACCATCGCCGTCAAGCCGGTCGCGCGCGCCCAGGCGGGGGAATTCGGCATCCTGCAGACCGACGAGCGCCGGCGCATCGTCCGCTTCGTGGAAAAACCGAAAACGAAAGAGCTGCTGGACGAGCTGGCCGTTCCCGCCGCCTACCTGGGGCTGCCGGACCCGAACCTGAGCCATATCGCCTCCATGGGCATCTACATATTCCGGAAGGACGTGCTGATCGACCTGCTGGAGCACAACGTCAAGGAGGATTTCGGCCGCGAGGTCATCCCGGACGCCATTGCCGGCAGCCAGGTCTTCGCCTACGTCTTCAACGACTACTGGGAGGACATCGGCACCGTCAAGGCCTTTTTCGAGGCCAACCTTGACTTCGCCAACCCCATCCCGCGCTTCGATTTCTACAACGAGGAGACGCCGATCTACA
>CAZLSH010000033.1:0-23627 GCA_964562095.1 uncultured Clostridia bacterium
CGAAGCGGACGCCGCCCTTGAACAGCACCAGGCGCACGGTGCCGGTGTAGTTGGCGACCGTCCAGGTGATGCTGCGCGGCTCGCCCAGGTTCCAGCGCTCCCAGCCCGCTGGCGACGTGAGGTTCAGTTGGGGGCCGATGGCGATGGCGTGCGGCTGCGACCACAGGGAGAACAGCATGACGTGCGAGCTGCAGCGCGCCAGGGCCCGCACCGCGTAGGTGCCGGCGGCGCTCCAGCTGTGGGAGGCCGAGGTCACGCCCTGGGCCAGCCAGCCGGAATTCGTGCCGTCGCCCCAGTCGATCATGTAGCGCAGGGAGTGCCCCAGGCTGGAAACGGCGCCGCCGGTGGAAAACGAATAGCCGACGCCGACCGCTCCCGCCGCGGCGCCGAAGGGCGGGGTCGGGGGCGAAATGATCTCGCCGCTGGAGGAGGCGATGGCGAACGTTCCGTCGCTGGTGTCGAACAAGGCGGCATTGGCGGCGTCGCAGACCTTGATGCGGCAGGCCGTTGACGCGACGGCCGGGGCCACCCAGTAACAAGAGCCGTCGTTGGCGACGTTGGCCTCCACCAGGTGCCAGCTGGCGCCGTTGTCGGTCGAGATGTAGATGGAGACGGCGGCGATGGATGAGCTTGCGCTCCAGTGAATGTCGCGGTCGGTGCCGGCGTTGAAGCTCTCCCCGCCGTTGGGGTATACGACGGTCACGGCCCGGGTGCTGAACTTGGCCACGAAGGTATCGCTGATCCCGCCGTAGGCCTTGTCGAAGGAGGCGGAGCTGACCGGAAAATCGCCGGCGTCCGCGGTTTCCCCGACCAGGCAAAAATCGTCGCCGCTGACGACGACGGCCTTGCCTTTGTCCTTGGCGAGGGCGCCGCCCAGGAAGGTGGAATAAGCCAGGCTCGAACCGTCGGCGGACAGCCGGGCGACGAAAGCGTCCTGGTTGCCGTTGTAGCTCGTGTCGAAAGCAGCGGGCGTGACCGGGAAATCGGCCGAGGTCGTCGAACCGGTCACATAGGCGCTGCCGTCGGCTCCGAGCGCCATGCCCCTGCCGGCGGTCTCCTCGCCGCTGCCGCCCAGGTAGGAGGCGTAGAGCAGTGCCGTGCCGGCGGCGTTGAACTTGCACACGTAGGCGTCATTGGCGCCGTTGGGACTCGTGTCGAAGGCGCCGGCGGTGACGGGAAAATCGCTGGAATCGTCTTGGCCGCAGACCAGCGCGCAGTTGCCGGCGTCGACCTGGATCCCGCTGGCACCGCCGTAGCCGCTGCCGCCCAGGAAGGTGGACCAGACCAGCGCCGAGCCCGCGGCGTTGACCTTGGTGACGACGCCGTCGGAATTGTTCCGCGTCGCGTCGAAGGCGCCGGCCGTGACCGGGTAATCGTCGGACCAGGTGCCGCCGGCGACGTAGGCGTTGCCGCTTCCGTCCACGGCGATGCCGTACCCCCAATCCCAGTTGCTGCCGCCGATGAACGTGGAGTACATCAGGGCGCTTCCGTCCGCATTAAACTTGGTGACGAAAATGTCCTGCTGGCCGCCGTTGAAGCTGGTGTCGTAGGCCTCGGGGGTGACCGGAAAATCGTCGGAATAGGATGTGCCGGTCACGTAGAGGCTGGTGCCGTCGTAGGCGATGGCGTAGGCCTCGTCGCGTTCTTCCCCGCCCAGGAATGTGGAATAGGCGAGGCTGGAGCCGTCGGCGCTGAGCTTGGCGACGAACGCGTCCACGCCGTCGTTGTAAACCGGGTCGACGGCGCCGGCGGTGGTCGGAAAATTGGAGGAGCAGGTCAGGCCGGCGACATACGCCATGTTGCTGGAGTTCAGCGCGATGCTGAGGCCGTATTCATAATTGCTGCCGCCGAGAAAGGTGGAGTACACGATCGCCGTCCCCGTGGCGTTGATCTTGGTGACAAAAACGTCATGGGAGCCGTTGGCGCCTCCGTCATAGGCCCCCGCCGTGACCGGAAAATCGCTGGCCGTGGTATAGCCCGTCACGTAGGCGTTGCCGCTGTTGTCGAGGGCGGCAGCGGTGATATACTCGCTGGAGGATTCATTGTTTCCGCCCAGGAACGTGGCGTAGACCAGGGGGTCGATGAAGAGCGGCCGGTTCTCGTCGTAGACGCCGATCGCGAAGCCGTATTCGTTCCTGCCTATCTTCTTGAATTCCGCCGCCACCGCGACCCGGCGGCCGTCGCGCTCCTGGTAGGCCGCCGGCCGCTTGTGGGTCAGCTTGCCCGTGGCGGTCTCCACCAGCAGGTCGCCGGCCGGAGTGATCCGTGTCCGTTTCACGCCGGCGTAGCGGAAGCGGATCGCCTGCGGGTCGCCCCCGGGCAGCACTTCCCAGTCGTACTCGATCCGGCTCTCCGCGCCATAGACCCGGAGATCGATATTCTTGTACAGGTCGTGGTAGCGGACCTCGGCGAAGGTGGCGACGGCGGTCCGCCACCTGGCGCTGTCGTTGCCGATGAAGTAGTTCACGCGGCAGGGCTGCTCCCGTTCGCCGCTGATTTGCGGCATTTTATTGGCGCCCACGAATTCCAGGCGGCTGACGTCGCGGCGGAAATGGCTGGGGGGCTCGGGCCTTTGGCCGCCGGGGGAAACGGGCTTTTTGCCTTTCGCTGCGGCGGCGCTGATCCGGTCAAAGACCAGCCCGTCGGCGCCGAACCACAGGGTGTAGTTGCGCGTCTTGGCGTAGAAGCTGGCCCGCCGGTCGACCTGGCCCTGGTTGCGGATGAAGTAGAGGGGCAGGCGGCCATAACCCGTTTGCAGCTGGAAGCCCGGCTGCCGGATGCCCTCCAGGTTCGCGGCGGGTCCCGCCGGAGAAACGCGCCCCTGCGCTGAGCCGCAATCGCCATGGGCCGGAACCGCGATGAACGCCGCGGCCGCCATCACGATCGCGCCTGCTGTTGCAAGTCCTGCCAATGTCTGCTTCATTTTTTCACCTCTTTGTCGGCGGTCGAAATGATATCCCGATAGATTGAATCGTTCCGGGGGGATTGTACTACCCGGGGGAGAAATGTTCAAGGAATTCTGAGAGATTCGTGTAGCTGCCAGGATGCGAACTTTCGTGATTCAGAGCTCAACGAGCTAAAAGTGGTAGTGATAGTGGTAGTGGTAGTGGCAGAAAAAATACGAGCAATCGTGGCGAGTGACGAGAGATCGGTTCAGTGCTGCTGCCGTACGCCGAGTGTTGTTCATTCCCTTTTACTTTTCACTATAGTTCGCTCTTCGCTGTTGCCGTCCGCCGTACGCCGTCCGCCGTCCGCCGAGTGCGGTTCTGTCCCTTTCATCTTTCACTTTCTTCGCCTTGCTAACGTCTAACGTCTAGCGTCTGACGTCTATAGTCCGCTTGTCTTCAGTCTGTCAGTGCAAACGGCCCGTCGCTGTAGTCCTCCTGCGAGCCGTCGGTTGCCCGCAGGCGGATGGAGTAGAGCGTGCCGGCCTGCGCCACGCCCCCCCCTTCCAGGGCTCCGGCCGTCCAGGTGAAGCTCCCCTGGGAGGCCGGGACGCTGGCCGCGATCTGCCCGATCTTTTTGTTCTTTTCGAACAGGATCAGGCGCACGGTGCCGGTGAAGCCGTTGGCGTTCCAGGTGATGGTCTGCTGGCTGCCCAGCTGCCAGCTTTCGCCGCCGTTGGGCGAGGTCACCTGCAGCTGCGCCGGCGCCGTCAGGTAGAACAGGTAATCGCTGGGGTCGACGAGGGTGTTGTCGGTGCTGCGCAGGTAGAGGCGGTAGTCGGAGCCCGCCGGCGCCATGCCGCTGTCGAAGGTCTGGCCCACGCTCCAGGCGAATGATCCCGCGGCCGCGTCGACGCCGGTGGCGATGTTGCCGAAGCGGACGCCGCCCTTGAACAGCACCAGGCGCACGGTGCCGGTGTAGTGGGTCGCCGTCCAGGTGATGCTGCGGGTCTCGCCCAGGGTCCAGTGCTCGCCGCCGTTGGGCGAAATCAGCCGCAGCGAAGGCACCGCCGTGGCCGCGTAATCCTGGCCGCTCTGGTCGCTGGTGACGTTGGCGTAGGCGCGGCTGGCCGGGGTGAAGGCGTAGCTGGCCAGCGTGGGGGTGACCGTGCCCGACCAGTCGTAGTCGACCGTGGCGGCATAGTACCCGAGGGCGTCGCTGAGCGGGCTGCCCGGCAGGCCGTTCATCATGACCCCGGCCAGGGGCGCCGAGTTCCAGAGCACGGTGCCCGATAGGGTCACGCTGACCGGGTGCGAGACGATGCTGAACGCCGCGTCGCTGCTGTCCCAGGGGCTGCCGTCGGCGTGCTCCAGCACCTGGACGTAGCAGTTGCCCGACGGCGTGTCGGGGACGGTCCACGGGCAGCTGCCGTCGTTCTCGGTGTCGGCGACGATGGACGTCCAGTTCGAGCCCCCGTCGCAGGTATACAGGATGTCGACGTTGCCCACGGCGCCGGCCGAGGTCCAGGTGATCTCCTGCCCGGTCCCCGCCGTCCAGCTCTCGCCGCCGTTGGGCGAGGTGACGGCGACGGAAGGGGGCGGCAGGATGGTGAACAAGGAGTTGCTGTTGTCTGCCGGCGAGCCGTCGTCATCAAAGATCCGCACCAGGCAGGAAGTGGAAGGGGTGTTGGGAACGGTCCAGGAATAAACGCCGTCGTTGGCCTCGTTCGCCGCCACGGAGGTAAAGTGGCCGCCGTTGTCGGTGGAATAGTAGATGTGGACGTTGCCCACCGTGCCGCCGGAGGTCCAGGTGATGTCATGACTCTCGCCGGCCGTCCAGGACTCGCCGCCATTGGGCGAGGTGAGAGTGAGCGAGGGATCGACCGTGACCGGCATGGAAAAGACGACTCCCAGGTTGTTGTCACCGCCGGTATAGGTCATGCCGAAGAGGGTCGAGCCCGACAGGGTCACGTCGCCGTAGGGCAGGCGGCCGTCGTCGGCGCCGCCGGCGAACTCGTGCAGCACGGCATAGCCGCTGCCGTCGGTCTGCACCTGGAATACCGTGCCGACGCTGCCGTCGCCGCCGGAAGAAGTCATGCCGCAGAGGGTAGCGCCCGACAGCGTCGGGGAGCCGAGAGGCCCCGCCCCGTCGTCCGTGCCGCCGGCGAACTCATGAAGCAGGGCGAAGCCTGATCCGTTTGCCTGCAGCTTGAACACGGTGCCTTTGTTGCCGTCGCCGCCCATTTGCGTCAGCCCGTAGAGCATGCCGTCGGCCAGGGCCAGGGAGCCCCAGGGAATTGCGCCGTTGGCGCCGCCGCCGGCGAAATGGTGCAATACGGCGAAGCCGCTGCCGTCGGTTTCTATCTTGAAAAGCGTCCCCTTGTTTTCGCTGCCGCCGTAGGGGGCGAGGCCATAAAGAGTCGAGCCGGCCAGGGCGAGCGACCCGTTCGGCTGCTGCCCGTCAGAATAGGAAAATTCATGCAGCAGGGCAAAGCCGCTGCCGTCGGTTTCTACTTTAAAGATGGTCCCCTGGCCATCATCTCCTCCCATTTGGGTCATGCCGAACAGCGTCGAGCCCAGCTGCACGAGGGACCCCATGGGGTTTCTCCCGTCCTCGGTGCCGCCGGCGAAGCTGTGCAACAGGGCGAAGCCCGTGCCGTCGGTGTTGATCTTGAACACCGTGCCATAGCCGCTGGCGCTGGTGCCTCCCCATCGGGTCATGCCATACAGGGTCGAGCCGGAAAGGATCAGGGAGGCCATGGGTTCACGCCCGTCGCCGGCGACATAGTCGAACTCGTGCAGCACGGTAAAGTCACTGCCGTCGGCCTGCATCTTGAACACCGTGCCGCATTCGTTGCTGCCGCCGAGCTGGGTCATGCCGTACATGGTCGAGCCGGAAATGAGCAGCGACCCGTAGGGATTTTTGCCGTCGTCGGCGCCGCCGGCGAACTCGCGCAGCAGGGTAACCTGGGCCCGCAGCGGCAGGGCCAGCAAGAAAACCGCGACCAAGGCCGCTAGAACGATCTTTTTCATTGTCATCTCCCCCGGATTGGATTTTTTTTGAATTCGCCGCCGCAAAGCCGTGGCGAGGCTGGATGATGCGGTTTGTCCCTCATGAATTCCCCTTTGCGCCGCATTATAAATGCGTGAAAATTAAAAATCTACCCCTTTTTGAAATAAAATGCCGATCTGGCATTGGTGGTGGTAGTGGCAGCAGCTGCCTGGATACGAACTATCGTAATTCGTGATTCGTGATTCGTGATTCGCGTGATTGGAACAGCCAAGATCGATCCCTAGAGAGCTTCAACGAACTAAAGGTGGTAGTGATAGTGGTAGTGGCTGCCTAGATACGAACTATCGTGATTCGTGATTCGAACAGCAAAGATCAATCACTATGCCAAGTGCTTTTCAGTCCCTTTCACGTTTCACCTTTCACTTTTCACTTTCTTCGCCTTGCTAACGTCTAACGTCCAGCGTCTGACGTCTATAGTCCGCTTGTCTTCAGTCTGTCAGTGCAAACGGCGCGTCGCTGTAGTCTTCCTGCGAGCCGTCGCCGGCCAGCAGGCGGATGGAGTACAGGCCGCCCGCCGGCGCCGTGCCGTTGGCGTGGCTGCCCGCGGTCCAGGAGTAGCTCCCCTGCGACGCCGGGATGCCGGTGGCGATCTGGCCGATCTTGGTCCCCTTGTGGAACAGCACCAGGCGCACAGTCCCCGCGTAGCCGTTGGCGTTCCAGGAGACGGCGCGCGCCGCACCCAGGGGCCAGCTTTCGCCGCCATTGGGCGAGGTCAGCCGCAGCTGCGGCGCCGGCGCGGTCAGGGCGAAGCGCAGGTCGCTGGGGTCGACGAGGGTGTTGTCGGTGCTGCGCAGGTAGAGGCGGTAGTCGGAGCCCGCCGGCGCCATGCCGCTGTCGAAGGTCTGGCCCACGCTCCAGGCGAATGATCCCGCGGCCGCGTCGACGCCGGTGGCGATGTTGCCGAAGCGGCTGCCGCCCTTGAACAGCACCAGGCGCAGCGGGCCGTCGTAGCCGGAGGCGCTCCAGGCGATGCTGCGGGTCTCGCCCAGGTTCCAGCGCTCCCAGCCGTTGGGCGCGGTCAGCGTCAGGCTTCCGCCGTCGATGATGTCGGCCAGCTCCTGGCGGGCCGCCTCCCAGGCGTCGGGATCGGTCGGCCAGCTGATGTCCGAGTAAACGTAGGTGGGGTCGTCCTCGCTCTCCACCCCGACCTCCCAGTAGAACGCGGGCATCATCCGGGCCACGATCGCGGCCGTGCGCGCCGGGTCCTTGGCCGCGGCCAGCGCAAGGTAGTCGGCGTCCTGGATGCCCCGCCGCCAGTGCTTGAGGCGCAGGGAGGCGATCGGGCCGGCCAGGCCGTAGCTGTCCGCCGGGTAGAGGACGTCGGTGCCGGGATAGAACAGCACGCCGTCGCCGTTGGAGTAGTTCCAGCCGGTCTCCCCCTGGACGGCGTCGGTTGAGGAAAACATGCCGAAGGTCTGCGCCTGCTGGAACAGGTTGGCCCGCGCCCGGGGATCGGAGTAGCCGTAGGCCTGGAAGTTCACGTAATAGGTCGACTCCCAGTAGAACCAGCGCTGGATCCCCTTCTTGTACTGCCCCCAGGGGAGCGATCTCAGGGCGACGCCGTCGTCCTCGGTCATGAAGCAGGCGGTGGCCGGGCGGAAGCCGTTGTAGGCGAACAGCCGCTTGCCGGGGTCGGCCAGCACCTGGTCGGCGGCGGCCTGCCAGGCGGCGGTGATCCCCAGCCCGGCCGGGGAGCAGGGGATGTCCAGCGAAGGCACGTGGGCCTGGGCCTCGGGGAGGGAAATGGTGGCGAACGAGAGGAGGCGGCTTCCCGGGCCCGGGTTGTTGTCCATCCACTGCGCCCAAAGCTCCTGCTGGGCGTAGTCGTCCGATTCGTCGGTCAGGTAGAGGAAGGTGTCGGTGGGCGTGGCGAACGACTGGGCGTCGAACCAGTTCACCCAGGCGTCGGTGTGGCTGCGCATCTCCGCCTCGCTGTCCGGGTCCCACATGGAGGCCCAGGAACCGTAGGTGCCGATGGAATAGACGTTGTTGCCCACGCCGGCGCCGGGGCCGTCGTAGCCGTTGGCCGCCGTGAAGAGGCTGCCGTCGAGCCGGGCAGTCCAGCCGTCGTCCATGCGGGCGATGGTGCCGCCGTCGGCGCCGATCAGGGAGATCTTGTGGCGGTGGGCCAGCTGCGCGTGGCGGTCGATGATCTGCATGGATTGGGCGAACAGCGGGTCGCCCGGCTCGATCCAGCCCTGGTTCAGGTAACGCTCGTTGACGTCGCTGGTGCCCATGACCAGCATGGTCCTGGAGCTGGGCAGGTCGGGCAGGGCGAAGTCGCGCACCAGCAGGTCGACCGGCACCTGCCAGGCGGGCGCGCCGCCGACGGTGATGGTGACCGTGCCGGCATAGGCTCCGGCTGCGGCCGTCTTGGGGATGTAGATGTCGCACCAGACCGACTGGTTGCTCCCGGCGCCGACGGCGAACGGCGTATGCAGTTCCAGGGGGACGGCGATGTCCGGGTATTCCTTGTCGTGGTCGGGACGGTCGCTCCAGCCGCTTCCCGGGTCGGCGAAGCGGCCGTCGTGGGGCCGCCGCAGCCGCAGCGGCACGTGGCGCTCGTCGTAATAGTTCTCGTACCCCAGCCGGCTGAGCCCCTTGATGCGCAGGTAGCGCACGTAGAACAGCTCGATGTTGCGCCCGGTCCAGGCGAACAGGCCGTCGCCGGCGGCCGGCGACGAGGAGATCAGCGCGCCGCCGGGACCGGTCAGGCGGTCGAACTCCACCCGCACGCCGGCCAGGGCGGCGCCGGGGGCCTCGATCACCAAATTGAAGTTGACCACCTCGTTGCGGGCGCCGAACAGGGTGACGCGCGAGCCGGTCCATACCGAATTGACCACCGCGGTCGGGTCGGCGGCGGCGCGCAGCTCGTCGCGGGTGACCTTGTCCTCGCCGTTGTTGGCCCAGACCTGGGCCGGGAGCGGCAGCGCCGGCCACATGGCCAGCAGCAGGATGACAATCTTCGCAATGTTCATCTTTCCCCCCATGACAGGATGGATTATGGCAGAAGCGGAGAGGGGGATCAACTGCATGGGAGAAAAAGAACGATCTCTTAGTGGTGGTGATAGTGGTAGTGGTAGCAGAAAACTCAGTGAATTAACAGTGTCAGTGACAGTGTCAGCAAGAGCTTCACTATTGCCAAGCGGACGAAATGCGCTACAATACTCCCGGGTCACAAAATTGAAGAAATTGCTGCTGCTGATCATCGCCGTGCTGGTCGTCGCCCTGGTCTGGAGCTGGGCATCGCCCGCCCGCAAGTCGGGCCGGGTCTCCAAGCCGCGGGTGGTCGCCCTGTCGGCCGTCTCGGCCCTGTCGCCGGGGATCGCCCTGCTGAGCGTCGCCTATTACGCCCGGCGCAACCTGAACGCGAAAGGGGAGAGCGCCTGGTTCCTGAAGTGGCTGTGGCTCTTCTGGATCGTGGCCTTCATCGACGTCACGCTGGACAAGATCCCCGGGGCGGCGACGGTCAACCAGGTGTTCGAGTACGTCCTGATCTGGTTCGTGGCCTGGGCCGGAGCCACGGTGCTGAATTCCGACATCTCCATGCTGCTGGGCGGTCTGGCCGGCTCGGGCGTGCAGCTGACCCGCCAGGCCTACCATGCCGGGACCGACTATGCCACCATGGGCGTCGGCGCGCCGGTCCGGAGCACGGTGGAGGATATCGCGACCTGGGTTTTTACCCGCATCCTATTGTAGTCGCCTTGGCGACGAACCGCCGGCAAGGGTCCGGCCGAACCCTGGCAAGGCAATGCCCGGCGTCCATCCTGCAGCCGTCCGCACCTGCATGGCCGCCGCAGCCGGCTCCGAGAATGCACTGGCTTTTCGTGTTATTCAGCCATCTCCGGCTGAGGCCCAGGCCAACCTGCCAGGCGGGCCAGCAGCCACCAAGTTGCAGTGCCATGGCTGGCCAGGTTCCCCTGGCTCTGCATCCCCTGGATCATGCGGTGGGCCGGGTGTTTCACCGGTACTTCATTCACCAGTGTCTGCTCGTTGCCCGACCAGCTCTCGATGTCGGCGGCGTCGAACAGGACGCCCTTGTTGCGCAGCACCGACTCGCGCAGCTGGCGGTTGAACCGGGCAAGGATGTCGTTCGGCTCGTCAAGGCTCACGGTGGAGCAGACCAGCTTCACTCCAGGCAGTCGAGCTGATAGCTCAGCCAAAGTTGCTAGATAATTTTCGGCGTTCAGTTTGCCGGTCAGCAGCGCCTGTTCGTCTGGCCGGATCACCGCCACCGTGGCCTGGCTGTCCAGTATGGCCTTCTCCAGTGCCCAGCGCCACTCCTGCGGGTCGAGTGCGGCTCCCTGCGGCAGCCAGCTGCCTTCATTCACCATCAACCCCATATCATCGGGTGTTTGCGCGGTCGCCAGCATGGCATCCCTGCTGCCCAGCAGCCTCAGCCCCAGCGCGACCGGGTCGTTGCCCGGGGCGCCCAGCACCAGCAGCTTGTGCCGCCTGGCTTGCTCCAGCCATTCGCCGGGGATGGCGTCCATGGCCGTGTGGTGGTGGTCCACAATCAGGGCATCGTTATCGACCAGGGTCATCGGCCCGTCGCTGAAGTCGTCCTGCGAGCCGTCCCCGGCCAGCAGGCGGATGGAGTAATACACCCCGGCCGTTGCCGTGCCGTTCTGGTGCGTGCCCACCGTCCAGGAGTAGCTCCCCTGCGCGGCCGGCAGGTTGGCCGCGATCTGGCCGATCTTGATCCCCTTCTGGAACAGGATCAGCCGCACCGTCCCCGCGTAGCCGTTGGCGTTCCAGGTGATGTTCTGCGTCGTGCCCAGCTCCCAGCTCTCGCCGCCGTTGGGCGCGGTCAGCTCCAGCTGCGCCGGGTTGATCAGCCCCAGCCGCGTGTCGCTGGGGTCGATGAGGGTGCCGTCGGTGCTGCGCAGGTAGAGGCGGTAGTCGGAGCCCTCCGGAGCCATGCCGGCGTCCAGGGTCTGGCCCGCGGTCCAGGAGTAGCTGCCGGCCGCGGCCGGGATGTTGGCGGCGATGTTGCCGAACCTGACGCCGCCCTTGAACAGCACCAGGCGCACCGTGCCGGTGTAGTTGATGGCGTTCCAGGTGATGGCCTTGGTGCTGCCCAGGGTCCAGTGCTCCCAGCCGTTGGGGGAGGTGAGTTGCAGCGCCGGGGCCAGGGCGGCGGTGTAATTCTGGCTGGTCTGGTCGGATGTAATATTGGCATAGCTGCGGCTGGCCGGGGTGAAGGCATATCCGGCAAGTGTGGGGGTGACAGTGCCCGACCAGTCGTAATCGACGGCAGAAGTATAGAATCCGGAACCATTGGTGGCCGGGTTGCCCGGCAGGCCGTTCATGACCACGCCGGCCAGGGGAGAAGAGTTGTAAAGGATGGTGCCGGAGACGGTCACGCTGGCCGGCTGGGCTGCGATGCTGAACGCCGTGTCGCTGCTGTCCCAAGGGACGCCGTCGGCGTGCTCCAGGACCTGGACAAAGCAGTTGCCCGAAGGGGTGTCGGGGACAATCCAGAGATGGCTGCTGTCGTTGGCCGTGTCGGCAACGATCGAAGTCCAGTTCGCGCCCCCGTCGTAAGTGTAGATGATGTCCACGCTGCCTACGCTTGCCGTGGAGGTCCAGGTGATGTTCTGAGTCGAGCCGATGAACCAGGTCTCGCCGCCGTTGGGCGAGGTGACGGTGATGATGGGCAATGACAATTGGGCGTTGATGTCGGTGACGTTCTGTCCGGCCGCGACCGGCACCAGGTTGGCCGTTTCAAAGCTGGCCTTGTCGTTGTACCATTCCGCTGCATAGCCTGTCGTCCCGGTGTTGAAAAATAGTTTGACGTTGCAGGCCGGGACCCAGTAGATCGTGTACAGCCCCGAGGCGTCGCTGACACTGCTGCTGATCACGATGTTATTCTCATCGTAGGCGACAACGGTCACGTTGGCGATGGGCAGGCCCCCAACGGCGGCGGTCACCTGACCGGAGATGGTACCGCCGTATCCAAACTGGGCATTGATGCCCGGCGTTTCGGATCCGACAGTGACCGAGACGGCGTCGGCCGCCCCGGACCAGTTCTTGTCGTTGTACCATTCCACGGCGTATGGGGTGCCCCCCGGGGGACGGAAGCGGATCCTGTACTCCCCGGATGCGGCGATGCCGCCCAGGCGGTAGGTGCCGTCGCCCAGCGAATAGGTGCTCGAGATGCGGATGCCGCCCGAGTCGTATGCCTGGGCATAGGCCGCATACAGGGGCTGGCCCTCGGGCCCGGTCACCATGCCCGTGATCCAGCCGGCGTCGCCCAGCACGGCGTCGATGCCGGTCAGCGCTCCGCCGGCGGTGGTGGTCAGCGTCTGCGCGCCGGCGAAGTCGGTGTCGTTGTACCATTCGTTGATGTATTTGCCGCGGATGCTGTCATCGACGGCGGGGTAACTGCACTCAAACAACAGCTTGTGGTCGCCGGCGATGTAGGCAAAGCGGTAGTCGCCGTTGGCGTCGGTGGGGACGTAGCCGCGTAGCAGGGACCAGGAGCCGCTCAAGTCATAAAACATGACCCATACGTGAGCGATGGGGCTGCCGTGGACGTCGGTAACCCGGCCGCTGATTTCGCCCAGGGGCAGGTCGCCGCTCCATATGTCCAATGCATAGTAATGGGGAGTCCCGTACCAGACGTTGCGGATGACGTACCAGCCGGCGGCCAGGTTGCTCAAGCATAGCGTTTCGTTGGTCGAGTCGCCACTGGAGGCGATGAGCAGGCCCCCGGAGGCGCTGTACAGTTCGATATCCATGTCGCTGCCGTCGGTCGGTGAGATTGCCGAACCCATGGTTCTCACCACCAGGTCCTTGCCCGCTTCAACGTAGACCTTGAAGTAATCCTCGTCGCGCAGGATCAATCCATAATAGGTTCCCGGAGCCATCTCCGCCGCCGCGGCCGGCGTGTCGTTGTCCTCGTAAATGTCATCCTCTCTTATGGTGATTGAAAAAAAGGCATCGCTGACGTCATACATTGCGGCATTGGCGGCATCGCTGACCCGCACCAGGCAGGTAGTGGAAGTGATATTCGGCAATACCCAGTCGCCGGAGTGGCCGTCATTGGTGGTGCCGGCAAGGATCGGCAGCCAATTGGAACCGCCGTCAATGGAATAATCTATATTCACGAGGGCGATGCTGCCGGTCGAAGTCCAGTCGACATCGACCATCGAGCCCGCCGTCCAGTTCTCCCCGCCATTGGGCGAGGTGAGGGTGAGCGACGGCGTGCTGGAGGCAGCGATCGTGAATGGCGTGTCGGAGTAATCGGCGAGGGGAGGATTGGCGCTGTCGGAGATGCAGAGGATGCAGTTGCCCGAAGGGGTGTCGGGGATCGTCCAGGAGTAGGAGCCGTCGTTGGGCGTGGAAACGGCGACGCCAGTCCAGTTCGTGCCGCCATCGGTGGTATATTCGATGTTCACATTGGCGATCGTTCCGGTTGAGGTCCAGGTGATGTCGTGGCTGGTGGTGGCGATCCAGCTCTCGCCGCCGTTGGGCGAGGTGACGGTGATCGTGTAGGGGGCGAGCTGGGCGCTGATGCCGGAGGTCGTTCCGCCCTCGCTTACGCTGACCGTGGCGGCGGCGGCGAAGGAGTCCGCGTTGTCGTACCACTCGGGGATATACGCCAGCCCGGTGGTGTCGAAGTAGATCTTGTAGTCTCCGGGCAGGAGCCGGATGAAGCTGAAAGCCCCCGTGCCGCTCTCCGAAAGCATGCCGGCGCGGGAGTACGTGGCGTCCAAGGCCGAATACAGCACCACGCGCACGCCGCCGATCCCGGCCCCCAGGGAGTCGCTGACTGTTCCCGAGATCGTGCCGCCGGCCCCCAGCACGGCGTCGTTGTCGTTCAGGGTGCCGCCGGGGACCGTGGGCTGCACGTCGGCCGCGCCCAGCGTCGGTTGGTCGTCGTAGAACTCGGTGGCGTAGCCGGAGCGGCTGAAGCGGATGCGGGCGCCCGCCGGCACGCTGTTGAGCGAGTAGTTGCCCGCCGCGTCGGTGTACGCCAGTTCGTAAGAGTAGGAGTTCCCGCCGCCGTCGTAGGCGCGCACCTGCACGCTGGCCAGGTTGGCGGCGGCCAGGTTGATGACGTGCCCGGTGACGATGGCGCCGGTTTCGAGCGAGATGTCTCCCAGGCTCAGGGTCTGGCCGGCGGCGAAGGTGAGCTGATCGGCCGTGGCCGCGGTCTTCTTGTCGCTGTAGTACTCGGCGACCACGTTGGGAGAGGGATAGGTGAAGTTGGCGGAGATGTACTTACCGGCGTTGTTGAACAGGAGGGTGTAGCTGCCGGGGAGGAAGGCCACGGCGAAGGTGCCGTCGGTCCCGGAGGTCATGTAGGGGCGTGAGATGTTCCAATCCGGGGAAAGCGGGTCCAGGAAGATGAACTCGTTGGCCACCGGGCTGCCGCCGCCGTCGAGCAGCCGGCCGGTGATATAGCCGATGCCGAATCCCGTGCCGGTCTCCAGGGTGATGGCGTACTCGGCATGGTCCGAGGCGTCGGCGTACTCGATCGTGCAGTAGCCGACGTTGATGTAGTACCAGCCCGAGGCGACGTTGTGCAGGTAGATCGTCTCATTGTCGGAGCGGCTGATGGCGCAGCCCAGCACCCGCAGCGAGCCGTCGAGCAGCTCGAAGTCGAGGTCGCTGGCCCATTCGGGGTAGGGGATGGGGTCGGGGTAGGGCGAGGTCACGCGCACGTTCACGCGCAGGTCCTGCCCGGCCGACTCGGCCGGCACGAAAAACTTGAACCATTCGGGGTTGGTGTTGTCGCCGCCGTCGAAGACCAGGTTCCCCGTCGTGCCGATGGGCAGGAGGGCCGCAGAGCCCGGGTCGTCATTGGGCTCCGAGCCGTCGCTGAAAATGCTGAACACCGCGTCGCTGACATCGAAGACCCCCGCATCGGCGGCGTCGCTTACCCGGATCAGGCATTGCCGGGTATAGACATACGTGATGAACGTGGAGTAGCTGCCGGTGTTGGCCACCGATTGGATTGGAATCCAATCCACGCCGTTGTTCAGCGAAGTCTCGATCACGACATTGGCGATGGACCCCGTCCATGTCCAGGTAATGCTCTGGGTCGAACCCATGACCCAGGTTTCGCCGCCGTTGGGCGAGGTGACGGTGATCGATGGGCCGGCGGCGGGCAGGGTGGTCACGCTGAAGGTGTCGGAAACTCCGCCGATGGTGAGCGTCGCGTCCGTGGTCGTGGAGTTGCTGGAGGAGGAAGTCTGCCGCACCGTCACGGTGTCGCCATAGATCACGCTGCCGCCGGCGCTGGTGTAGGAGCCGCCGTTGATGGCGTAGGTGCCGCCGCTGATGGAAATGGGCGCCGCCGTGTCGATGCCGTCCACCGCGATGGCGTTCGACGTGGTCACCGTGCTCAGCGCCACGTCCGTCTGGTCGGTGAAGGCGAAGGGCTCGGGCGCGGCGTCCGTATACGTTCTCTGGATGTTGGAAATCCGCAGTTCGTCGATCCTCGACGTGCCCCCGGCCGTCGTGCCGAGCAACATCATCACCTGGCCGCTGTAGCCCGAGGCCGGCATGCCGGTGTTCGTGTCGCTCCCTACCTGCACCCCGTTCACGTACAGCTTGGCTCCGGCACTGCCCCAGGTCGCCGCCACATGGGTCCAGGCGTTGAGCGGCATCACCGTTGTCCCCGAGGTCATGCTGAAGGCGTTCCAGGCGCTGGAATACAGCATGCCGGTCGGGTTTATGCCCATTTGAAACGTCCAGCCAAAGCAGGCGGTATAATACTGGCCTTGATCGACCAGGCTCAGGCCGTTGGCGCCATATGCAGTCAAGTATAGCCAGAACTCGATCGTGCCATTGGCCTGGCTCAGGAGCTGCCCCCCGGGATAGACGAGATAGGAACCCGAGCCGGCGGGAGCGCCCGCAGGGGGGCTTAGAAGAAGAGTCTGGCCCAGCCCATACAGCCCCGACGCATAGGAGTAAACGGGGGTGGCGGCCGGCTTGGCGCTGCCACAGGAAGCCTCGTTTTCGGAGAAAGCCAGGATGCTGGCGCTGGTGCCGCCGTCGAAGTGGTCCAGCAGGATGGTGTTGGCGTCCGGAACCAGCGGGCCCGCGATCTTCTCCATTTCGCAAGGCAGCCGGAGCCCCAAGCCAAGGAACAGCATTGTGCACAGGACGACCGGTAATCTTTTCATGTTTCCCTCCCCGGGAATATGTTGGTCGATTCAATTCGCTTGGAATTTCCTTTGGAAGAACGCGCCGAAATCTTCATGTTTCTCCCTCCCTGGAGCCGGCGGTTCGAGAAAAACTGAAACATCCATTTGCCCGACAAATGGGAGATATATATTAAACTATTGAATGTGGTTATGATGCTATACTCAATTCTCCTGTTTGCAATAGACGGGCGCAAAAACCTGACTCAGGGTTTTCCTGATGCCCCGCAACTGGGAATGCCGGGTAATTTTTGGCTTATTTCCCTCAATAAAAATCAGTATACTTTCCGCCGCGATGACGCCGCCACACGTTATGTCCGGAAGGCGGCGCTTGAGCCCTTCGCCCTTCCCGCTTAATTGGCGCGCCGGTCCGGAGCACGGTGAAGGATATCGCGACCTATATCTTCACCAGGATCATATTATGACGCCGGGAGCAGGGAGAGAGGTAGAGTGCTAAAGTGGTAAAGTTGTAGAGTGGTAGAGCCAGAGATAATTTTCTTGCTTTACCCCTTTAACTCTCTACCCCTTTATCTCTATCCATCTGCCCCTTTACCCCTGTCCATTGGCTGAGAGGTAGAGTGGTAAAGTGGTAGAGCGATAGAGTCAGAGTGAACTAGTTCTGGCGCTTGAAACGGTACACCGCGATGACGGGGTCGCCGGGATAAAGGGGGTCGCTATCGTTGGCCGCCGCCGGCAGGGTCAGGTAGAGGAGGTTGTGAGCCGCGTCGTAGGCGCCGCCGGCGACCGCGTCGACCCACTGGCCCGGCACGGCGTAATTGCCGTAGCGGGGGAACGGCGCCGGGAAGACGCCGTTGGCATAGGGCCGGACCGAGTAGGGGTGGGCGGCGGCAACGATTTTCTCCAGGTCGTAGAAGGCGTACATGTAGTGCCGGTCCTGGGCGTCCCAAACCGCCTGCCCGCCGCTGTTGTAGCCCATGGAATCTTCGCGCTTGTAGACGATGGTGCCGGCGACGGGCGGCTGGAAGGCCGGTTCCGGTGTGCCCTGCCAGGGATTGGCCGGGTTGGGGTGGAAGCCGCCGCTGCTGCCGAGCAGGGCGTAGGTGCGGGTGCCGGGGACGATGATGCCGATGCCCGCATCGGTCTTCAGCGTCCAGGTCTTGTTGTCGCCGCTGACGTTGGCCATGTCGTCGCCCCAGAGCGAATGGTCGAGGGAATAGTCCAGCCAGGCCCGGGTGCTGACCGCGGCGCCGTTCTGGGCCGCGGCGATGTCGGCCAGGTTGAAGGCGAACAGGCTGGGCCCGGCGCTGGCCCTGGACACGATGGTGATCTGGTTGTCATGGCCCATCAGGTGGCTGCCCTTGAGCCGCGAGCGCCAGGCGCCGGGGATGGCGGTGATCCAGCCGGAGGCGTGGGCCGCCCCGTTGGCCCTGAACATGCCGGAAACGGAGGAGGCCGCCAGTCTCGCGGCGTCGTTGATGATGCCGGTGGTGGCGGTTTCGCTTCCCTCCCCGTCGTAATAGGTGTAGGCGTTGAAGTAGAGCTTGCCCGCTTCATAGAAAAGGCCGCCGAAGGCGGCGAAATTGCCGCCGTCGTAGCGGTTGACCGCGCCCGCGGGCCAGGTGGCGCCCTTGACCGGGATGCGGGCGTAGAGATCGGCGGGCTGCTGCAGGATCTCGGCCGTGTTCAGCGCTCCGAGCCCGTCGCGGCCGCTCGCGTTGACCAGCGCCGGGATGCCGATCTCGCCGACGGCAAAAGTGTCGGTACCCCCGGCGACCAGGAACAGCGATCCCCTGCCGCCGTCGCCCTGCGGGTTGCAGGCGATCTTTCCCTGGCCGTAGCGGCCGAATGGGGCCTTGAACGAGCCCTGGTAGACGAAATCGTCGAGCGTGGCCCGGGGCGGCAGCGGGTCGTCCCCCGCCGCCGCCGTGGTGACCTGCGCGGCCGCGCTTTGCGGGCTGGCGTTGCCGGCGGCGTCGTAGGCGGCGACGGCGTAGGAATAGGCGGTGCTTGCCGCCAGGCCGCTGTCGTTGAAAAGCGCGGCGGACACGCTGCCCGCCTGGGAGCCGTCGCGGTACACGCGGTAGCCCGCCACCCCGACGTTATCGCTCGAGGCGGTCCAGGCCAGGGTGAGCCCGTCGCTGCCGACGTCGCTGAAGGTCAGTCGGGTCGGCGTTGACGGGGCTTCGCTGTCGCCGCTGTCGCCGTCCGTCCCGCCGCCGCAGGCGGCCAGCAGCACGATGGTCAGGGCGATCCAAACCGTTCGCCAGGGATTGCGTTTGCCTGCCATGTCTCCCTCCCCGGGGGCGAATGGTTCCCGGCGGACGGCCAGGGAACCTGTTCCCCTCAATAAGGGAATATGCCTGGCGGGCCGCTTATCTCATGGCACGCCCTTTTCGACCCTTCGTTTCGCCGGGCGCCCCTGAAAATCCCCGCCATTGCCGATAAGCGCCGACAGAATGATCGTGCTGAACGGAAAACAAATGAAGCCAGCCGGCGAGGCGGCGGTCTTTTTCGGAAAGTATTTCCCGGTTTTGCCGCCCCTTTTGGTTTCTCCTTTCGTCGTGTTCATTTCCACAGCCACTCTTTTACCCTCAGCCGCATCTCATGCGCCTCTGCTGGGATCTTCTTTCTCTTCAACTTGGAACGTCGAACGTCGAACATCGAACTTGGTACTATTATTCACAGAATACCCTGACATTCTCCTTGCCCTCGACCTCGACGGTCAGGTCGTTGAGGTGGACCAGCAGCTCCTCGACGTCCTGGGCGTTGAAGTGGCTCAGGTCGAACGGGACGCCCTTTTCCTTGAGCTCGGCGTTGACCTGCTGCTGCACCTGGGGCGGGATGAAGCTGGCGAACTTCAGGCCGGCGCGCACCAGGTTGAGCGGCACGCGCACGTTGACCCGGTCGCCCTCGGTGTTGCCCGGCGCCGGTTCGACCAGCACCCGCAGGTACTTGGGCCCCTTGGCGGCGCCGACGGCGGCGGGCGTTTCGGCCACGGCGGCCAGCAGCTTTTCGGCGTCGTCAACCGAGATCTTCTTGTCGGCCAGCATCTCCAGGATCTTTCTTCTTTCTTCGCTCATCGTTTCCTCCTGATTTATTGCATCACGATGCGTGTGTTCTTGCCGTTTTCACGGGAGCTGACGTCCAGCTTGAGCCCCGACAGAGCGCCGATCAGCACAAAAATCTGCAAATACATTTTCAGCAGCGGCCCGCCCCAGCCCCAGGGCCAGGAGAGGATCGCGGCCAGCAGCACGAAAGGCAGCAGCAGGAGCAGCAGGGCGCCCAGCAGCAGCCACACCAGGAACAGGGGGATGGGGAACGCCATGCGGCGCTTGCCCGGCTCCTCGACACGGATCCACATCCAGAGGGGAATCATGGGCGTTTCTCCAGTTTTTTCAGCGTTTCATCGACGCCGATCTCGCCCCTCTCCAGGCGCTTGAGCAGGTCCAATGCCGAGGGCGGAGGGTTGATCTCCACGAACTCCAGTTGGGCGGCGATGCGGTTGAGGCGATTCTTGACGGTGGGGTAGGAGATGCCGAACAGCTCCTCCATTTCCTTGATCGAGCCGTGGCAGCGCACGAAGGCGGTAATGAAGATCTGGTCCTCTTGAACCAGTCGGGCCAGCGGCGGCAGCTCGAAATTGCCCTCTATGGCGATGCCGCTGCCGGAAAGGCGCACTTTCTCCACGGTCAGCGGGGCTCCCTGGGTCAGGCGCGTCAGTTCCTGCCAATCATTGGCCATTTCGCTACCTCCATTGAATATCTTAATAAATTATAACACTATAAATTAATAATGTCAATATTAAAATAGTAAAAATAAATAAATGGTGAAAAATAAATTAACATTATTAATAATGGTGTGAGGTTTTAATCTACATTCCCCGGGAACTTCTACCCGTGCTTCTCGCTTGCAAGCCCAAAGACATTGGATTACGATCAAGGATATCGTGAAGCATAGGAGGAGTCCATGAGCGAAGTCATCGACAATTCAAGGGATAGAAAAAAGAAGCTGAAGGAGCTGATCCTGAAACTGCACGCCGGGCAGGGGGAGGCGGAGGTCAGGCAGGAGCTGCTTAAGAGCCTGGCGGCCATCCCCTACGGCGAGGTGGTCGAGGTCGAGCAGGAACTGATCGGCGAGGGGCTGCCCGAGGCCGAGGTGCTGAAGCTCTGCGACGCCCATTCGGCGGTGCTGCACGGCCGCGTCGACCTGAGCGGCCAGAAAGAGGTGCCGGCCGGCCACCCGGTCGACGTGCTGCGCCGCGAGAACGCCGAGCTGCGCAAGGTGACGGCCCGGGCGCGGGAGGTCCTGGCCGGGATCGCGGGCGGCGGCGACGTCGCCGCCTCGGTTTTGGAGTTGCGCCTGCTGTTCAACCTGCTCTTCGACGTCGACAAGCACTACCAGCGCAAGGAATACCTGGTGTTCCCTTTCCTGGAGCAGCAGGGGATCACCGGCCCGCCCAAGGTGATGTGGGGCAAGCACGACGAGATCCGCGACCAGCTCAAGGGCGGCATCGAGGCGCTGCAGGCCGGGGAGATGGGGCGCGAGGAGCTGCTGGCGCTCTCCGAGATCCTGCTGCGGCCGGCCCTGCAGGGGATCGACGACATGACGGTCAAGGAGGAGGAGATCCTGCTGCCCATGGCGCTGGACAAGCTGAGCGAGGGAGAGTGGGGTGAAGTGGCCGCGCAATCGGCGCAGTTCGGTTATTGCCTTTACGATCCGCCAACAGAATGGCCGCCTCGCGCGGCAGGGTCCGGGGTCATGGAGACCGGGACCGGGGAAGACGCCGCCGCCATGGCGGCGAGTACGGTAGCGCGGGGGGGGATGATCCATCTCCCGTCCGGTTCCTTCAGCGCCGAGGAGCTTCTCGCCATCCTGAACACCGTGCCCGTTGACATGACCTTCGTCGATCGCGACGACAAGGTCAAGTATTTCACCCAGGGGGCCGAACGCGTCTTCCAGCGCAACCGCGCCATCCTCAACCGCGACGTGCGCCACTGCCACCCGCCGGCCAGCGCCCATATCGTCGAAAAGATCATCGAGGACTTCAAGAGCGGCCGCGAAAGCCGCGCCCCCTTCTGGATCCGCATGGGCGGCAAGTTCATCCATATCGAGTACTTCGCGCTGCGCAACGGCAACGGCGAGTACCTGGGCACCCTGGAGGTCTCCCACGACGTGGAGCGCTATCGCGCGCTCGAGGGCGAGCGGCGCATCCTGGCCTACGGGAAGTGAGCCATGGGCGACAAACTGTTGATCACTCCCAAAACCAAGGTGCTGCAGCTGATCGAGGCCTACCCGCAGCTCGAGGAGATCCTGATCGCCGTGGTCCCGGCCTTCAGCCGGCTAAAAAACCCAATGCTGCGCCGGACCGTGGCCAAGGTGGCCACGCTGCAGCAGGCGGCTGGCGTCGGCGGGTTGAAAGCGGAGGAGCTGATCAACCGCCTGCGCCGCGAGGTGGGCCAGGACCTCTACGCCGGGGGCGCCGGCACGCCCTACAACACGGCCCGGCCGGCCTGGTTCGACCCGGCGCGGGTGGTCAAGGAACTGGACGCCGGGCCGATGCTGGCGGCCGGCGAGCAGCCGGTCAACCAGGCCATGGCCGACCTGGCCGACCTGGCGCCGGGAGCGATCTACAAGCTGAGCGCCCCCTTCCTGCCGGCGCCGCTGATCGACAAGGGGGCCAGTCTGGGGCTGGATCACTGGCTGGTCAGGGAGAGCGAAGAGAACTTTATCGTATATTTCTATAAAAAAGAATAGTATCAGTGTCAGTGACAGTGCCAGTGAAGACAAAGGCGAGAGGCGAGAGGTCAGAAGACAGAGGACAGAAGTCAGAGGACAGAGGGGATATGATATTTCTGGAACAAGTTTAAAGTGTAAAGTAAAAAGCATGAAGTAAAAAAAAGCACTTCACGGAAACCGATCTCAATTACTGACACTGGATTTCAATCTGATCTCTTGCTAACACTATCACTAACACGAACACTGAGCCCGGGAATTACTTCTTGCTGACACGGACGCTGTCACTGACACTTATAGCTTGAACTTTCCCCGGGCCAGGGATACCAGCCACTCGTGCAGCGGTTTCATGACCTTGAATTTCTCGAAGCAATAATCGATCAAGGCGGGGGAGTGCAGCTCGGCGGGGATGCGCCCCTCCCAGCCGGCATAGAGCCCGTCGTGGAGGAGCAGGGGCGCGGCTTCCGGGGTTGGGTCGAACCCGGCGGGGATGCGCTTGTAGGAGCTGCCGCTGATGGTGAATCCGGGCCGGCGGGCGATGCGGCGCACGATGGCGGCCAGTCCGGGACCGTATTCGGGGTCGGCCACCGCCCGGCGGTAGCTGGAGAGGAGCCGGCGCGGGATCATGTACATGCCGCCGCTCAGCAGCAGGACGGGCGGCTCCAGGTGAAAGTAATAGCCCGAGCCCTCCATGCGCCCGCTCCCTTCCCAGAAGTATATGCCCAGATTGGTCTTGTAGGGCGTCTTGTCGGGGCTGAAGCGCGTATCGCGGTAAATGCGAAAGAGCGAGCCGTTGGCGCGGGGATCGAAACGGATCCCAGGGGACAGTCGCCTCAGCCGCCCGCCCATGGCCAAAACGAAAGCCCGGGCCGGCGCCATGACCGCGGTCTCGTACTCCGTTTTGTGGGCGGCGAACCATTCGCGGTCGTTGTTATTCGCCAGCTGGCGCAGGAACTTGACTGTGGACTTGGGGAATCCGGAGAATGAGGAAGTGGGCTGCATGGAGAAAGTATATCATGGAATGGGCTCCAGGGAAGAATGAGGGAAGACAAAGGGAAGAGAGAGGGAAAGGCAAGTGGGAAAGAGGCATGAAAGGGCTTTTCCCACTCTCTCTTCCCTTTGTCTTCCCTCTCTCTTCCCTTTTCTTCCCTTGGGTCAATATGAATCTGAATCCATGGTTGACAAAACAGTAAATTAATTATATAATTAATAATAGGAATTATTATTAATATGGAATTGCATAGAAGGAAAAGCAGGCAGCGCGAGCGGATTTACGAAGCGATCAAGTCCAGCCGCGCCCATCCCACCGCCCAGTCCGTATACGACTGCTTGAAAGCCGGGATGCCCAGCCTGAGCCTGGGCAACGTCTACCGCAACATCGCCATCCTCCAGGAGGAGGGGCGGCTGCAGAGCGGCGAGTTCGGCCAGCACACCGTGCGCTACGACGCGGTCGTGGAGCCGCACTACCATTTCGTCTGCGAGCGCTGCGGCGCGGTCAGCGACTTCGCCATGCCGGCCCATGCCGACCTCACGGAAGCGGCGCGGCGCTTTTCGCCCC
This sequence comes from uncultured Clostridia bacterium, assembly GCA_964562095.1. GTDB lineage: Bacteria > Acidobacteriota > Aminicenantia > UBA2199 > UBA2199 > UBA2199. Next base: position 23,368 of record CAZLSH010000033.1, read on the forward strand.
ACCGCATCAGCGGCCACACCGTGCGCTTTTTCGGGATCTGCGCCGGCTGCCTTGGCGCGGAACAAGCCAATTCTAAAAAAAGGAGATAAAAAAAATGGAACACAACGAAACCGTCAGCATGCCCCGGATCGGCGACAAGGCCCCGTCGTTCAGGGCCGTCACCACCCAGGGCGACATCAACTTCCCCGAGCAGTACGCCGGCAAGTGGGTCATCCTCTTCAGCCACCCGGCCGACTTCACCCCGGTCTGCACCTCCGAGT
>CAZLSH010000034.1:0-22281 GCA_964562095.1 uncultured Clostridia bacterium
GGCCGCCGCCAGCCGGTCCTTGTCGATGAAGGGGAAGTTTTCCACCAGGTACTGCTGCCCCTTGACCAGGTCGACGAAGGGCGCGCCGCCCCAGTCGCCGGAAATGGAATCGGTGAAATCCTGGCCATAGCCCGGGCTGCCGTGGAAGTTGATCGCCGCCACCACGTAGCCGGGCGCGGCGAACAGGCTGTGGTTCCAGCGGTAGTGGAAGTCATCGGTCCAGGCGTTCTGCGGGCCGCCGTGCACCAGGAATACCAGGGGATATTTTTTACCCGCGTCGAAGAAGGGCGGTTTGAGCAGCATGCCCTCGACGGTTTCGCCGCCGGCGCCCTGGAAACGGAAAGTCTCGGCGCGGTTCAGCTCCACGTCGCTGAGGCGCTCACGGTTGAAGTGCGTCAGCTGCGTCTGCCGGCGGCTGCGCAGGTCGACCTGGAACAGCTCCTGGGGCATGGCCACATTCTGCGCCAGGTACACCAGCGCCCTGCCGTCGGCGGTGGGGCGCAGGGAGCCGGCGTTGACCGCGGCGACGATCTTCTCGATCCTGCCCGAGGCGATGTGCAGCCTGAAGATCGGCTGGTGGATGCTCTCCGAGGCGATGAAATAGATGGCCCGCTCGTCGGCGGCGAACTCGAAGGCGCTGATGGTATTGGCGAAGCCGGAGGTCAGGTTCCGTCGCGTCCCGGTCTTCAGATCATGGAGAATGATGTCCTTCTTGTCGGCCTCGAAGCCGGGCCGGCTCATGGAGAGGTAGGCCAGGTAGCGGTTCCGAGGTGAAAAAACGGGGTTGGCGTCACTGCCCTTGTTGGCGGCGCTGAAATTCTTTTCCTCGCCGCTGCGCAGGTCGCGCAGGAAGACGTCATTGTTGGTGGATATGGCGACCACCGGGTCGGTGTTCTTGACGTAGGCGAACCAAACGCCGTTGTCGGAAAATACGAAATCCTGTCCGCCGCCCAGGTCCAGCGGCGGGGTGTCGAAATCGCCCGGCGTCAGGTCGATGGTCTCCTCGCTGCCGGGGGCGTGCAGGAAGACATGGCTGCGCTTGCCGTCGCGCCATGAGTCCCAGACCCGAAACATGAGGCCGGACAGGGTCTTGCCCGTTGCTTTCACGGCGGCCGCCTCCTTCTCCATCGCCAGGGCCTCGGCGAACGTGCGGGCCCGGGGGTCGACGTCACGGGTGAAAGCGATGCGCTTCTCGTCACCCGACCAGATGAAGGCGCCGATGCCGCCTGGAACCCGGGTGAGGGGGGTGACGACGGCCGGGTTGGCCGGATCCATGGAGAATACCTGCGGGTCGCCGTCGCGGCTGGAAACGAAGGTCAGCAGCCCGGTGCGCAGGAAGCGCGGGTTGGAACTGTTGCCCTTGCCGTCGGTCAACCGGGTCAGCGTCCGGCCCTGCAGGTCGGTCGCAAACAGTTCGGAATGGAAGGAATTGGCGTCGATATCCGCCTGGCGCACCGTGAATACGACCCAGCGGCCGTCGGGGGAGACCGCCGGTGACGACAGGCGGCCGGCGCTGAACATGTCCTCGAAGCTCAGGGCCCGCTTCTGTCCCCAGAGGGCTGCGGCCAGAAACAAACACAGGGAAAGCGCTGCGGTTTTTTTCATGGGGTTTCTCCTCGGCATGATTTCAAGTGATCGGTTGGCCCGCTCCTTGGGCTTGAGCCGTCGCGAAACGGAAATAAAAGGCGCGGGGGCCAAACGCGGCTCCCGCGCCTGCGGGTGGGCGAAAAGGGCTGGGGGGCGCTTATTGTTCCGGAACGACTTCGTCCTGGGCCTGAATCTGCAGGATGATGTAGCGGTTGGAATGGACCTTGTTGGTCACGGGATTGATCAGCTCATATTTTCTCAGCGTGAACAGGTATTCCTTCTCGCCGCCGGCGCCGTCGACCATGACGTTCGTTTTGGTGGTCACGGCCTTGCCGGCCAGAAGTTCCTGGTTCTGGTCGATGTTGGTGGAGAGAGCGATCATTTTCTTTTCATTCTCCACCTGGGTCTTGATCTGGGTGTAATTGGCCTGGTCGCGCTTGTAGTTGGCGGTCTCGGTTTCAAACTCGATCTCCATGGCCGCGATCTCTTTCTGGACTTCGCCCTTGGCCCGGCTGCCGCGGGTTTCACTCAGCTTGGTTTTCAACTGGTCCAGGGCGTCCTTCTTGTCCCTGACCAGGAGGATCTGGTCGTCCTTCTGTTTCTTGGCGGCGGCCAGCTGTTCGATCATCTTGGGCAGGGTGAAGTCCTCAACGACCGGCTGCTCGCTGGACACGATCTTCCAGGACTTGAATTCCACCGCGAAAGGCTCGGCGGCCATGGCGGCCATCGTGTCCCGGTCCTTGGCCTTCATGGCCTGGAAATATTTGGAGATCGTGATCTCCTCGGGTTTCTGGCAGGACGTGGTGATCACGACAAGCGACAGTAAGGCGAAAAGAACGAATACTTTTTTCATCGGGTTCCTCCTAAAAAAATTACGAATGGCCGTGCCGCCCGGCAGCGACGGGAACGCCATGAGCGCGGAAACCCTTTCCGCGCCGAAAAAAGAGCTCCTGACAGCGGTTTGCCCATTCGCACCGGATTATAAGTAATCAAAAAAATAAAATCAAGACCCATCGGCATTTTAAATCAATCGCCGGTGGAAGACGCGGACCGGTCAGTTGTCCAGGATGAAGTCGATGGGATTGACCGGCTTTTCGTAGTAGCGGACCTCGTAATGCAGGTGCGGCCCGTTGCTCCGGCCCGTGGTGCCGACATAGCCGATCACGTCGAAGCGCTTGACGCGCTGTCCTTCCTTGACCTGGAAGCCGGAGAGGTGGCCGTAGCGCGTAACATAGCCGAACCCGTGGTCCAGGATGATCATTTTGCCGTAGTAATCCCGCGTCTCGGCCACCAGGACGATGCCGTCGGCCGGAGAGATGATCTTGTTGCCCAACTGGGTGGCGATGTCGATGGCGCCGTGAAACTCATAGCGGCCGGTGAACGGATGAAGGCGGTTGCCGAAGGATCCGGAGATATAGCCGCGCGTGGGCCAGATGGCGGGGGTGGAGGCCAGGCGCAGCTTCTGCTGATTGACGTACTTCTCGACCGTCTTGAGCGAATCCTCGATCTTGATGGCCTTGTCGCGGACGTCGGAGGTGGAGGGCATCGGGTTCTTCAGCGGCGGAGCGCCGGGAAGAACGGCCGCCGGAGGCGAAAAACCGCCGTTGCCGTCGATGCTGGTGTCGGGGCCGCCGATGCCGACTTCGCGCAGGGCCAGGGGCGAGGTCAGGCCGGTGGCCACCATGATCCTTTCCTTGTAGATTTCCATCTGCTGGAGGCGCTTGTTCAACACCTCGATGGTGGAGGACATTTCGCTGATCTTTTCCCGCTTGTCCTTGGCGTCCAGCTCGAGGCGCTTCATTTTCTGCTCATCCAGGCTGACGGTCAGGTAGGAGAACAGGATGAAGCCGAAGAATACGACCAGGAAAGAGAATCCCAACAGGGCGCTGCGGATCAGCTTGGAGGAGACGGTGAATTCCCTGTTGGTGGCCGTGGCGTCGGAAACGACGATGATCGAGTATTTACGAGCTTTCTTGTCGTTCTTTGCTGTCATGTTCCCATCCCGGGAGAATTATCATAAAACAGCGGCGACGCCTTGTCAACCATGGCGTTCACGTCAGCCGGCGATCTCCAGCACCTTGCCGGCGATGCGCTCCAGCGGCGTTCCGGGAGGGAAGACCTCGCGGATGCCGATCTCTTTCAACTCGGGCAGGTCGGCAGCGGGGATGATGCCGCCCAGGAACATCGGCGGCGGCGTGATCTGCTTTTCCTTGTATACGGCCATGATCTTGCGGCACAACTGGATGTGGGCCCCGGAGAGAATGCTCAGGCCGACGACGGAAACGTCCTCCTGGATGGCCGTGTTGACGATTGTTTCCGGAGACTGGCGCAGGCCGGTGTAGATGACCTCCATGCCGGCGTCGCGGAGATACTTGGCCACGATCTTGGCCCCGCGGTCATGCCCGTCCAGCCCGGGCTTGGCGATCATAACCTTAATCCTGTGCATGGTAGGCTCATTCTCGCCCAAAAAAATTAAAATGTCAATAATGGATCTTGACATTGCGGGTGATAAAATGATAAAAAGTAGCGTAGACGGGTAATTTCGAGGAGGGCCAGCATGAGTAAAAAAGTGATTGTCCTGGCGGATAACAGCTATACGATCCGCCGGATTGTCGAGCTGTCGTTCTCGGAAATCGAAAACATCGAAGTGCGCAGCTTCGAGAACGGTTCCGGCATCAAGGACAAGCTGCAGCAGCTGGTTCCCGCCGTGGTGATCGTGGACGTCAAACTGCCCGAGTTCAGCGGCTATGACGTATGCCGCTTCATCAACGAGACGCCGTCCCTCAAGGATTGCCGGGTCTTCCTGATGAAAGGCAGCTTCGAACCCGTCGACAACGAGATGATCAAGAGCCTCAAGTACGAGGACATCATCACCAAGCCTTTCGATTCGAACGCCCTGGTCGCCGCGGTCATGAAGATCGTCCACCAGGAGGATCAGGAAGCGGCGGCCGGCCTCATCGGCGAGGGCCCGACGACCTTCCCCGAAGATTTCCCCGAGATCGAGACCGAGATGCCCGAAAGCGAGGACATCAGCTTCTCCGATATCCGCGGCGAAATGGAAGCGCCGCAGGTCTTTGAGCGTCCCGCCGCCGCCCCGGCGCCCGAACGTGACGAGATCCTCCCCTCCGAGGAAATCACCCAGGGGACGCAGCCGCCCAAGGACAACCTCTTGCCCCAGGAAATGGAGGAAACGCTCCGGAATCCCTTCGAAGAGGAGCCGCCTTTCGAGGAGATCAGTGCCGCCCCGTCCGCGACCGGGCCCGCCGCCCCGATCGAATACGAACTGGAACCGCCGGCTGCCGGCGCGGCTGCGGAAGCGCGCGACGTTTCCGATGAATTTCACGAACGCTTTCTCGAGATCGCCAGCGAAGACGCGCCCGATGACCTGCTCACCGCTGCGCCGGAAGCCCCGCTGGCGGGCGAAGCTGACGGTCAGCAGTTCCCCGGCGAAATAGGGGACACTGAGCCGGCCGCCGGCGAAAAGCTCTCCCTGGAGTTCGAGCAGACCGATATGGGATCCCCGGCCGAGACCCTGTTCGCCGAGCCGGGCAGGATCGATCGCCTCTCCACGGCGCCAACGATTGAATTGGACGGTGGACCGGAATCGCTGAAGGCGGTCGCCGCGGCGAAGGAAAGTCCCGGCGATCGCGCCCGGCTGGATGTGCTGTCACCCCAGGACGAGCTGGCCCGGCTAAGCCACCTGGCCAAGCGCGAGGCCAGGCATGAGCCCGAGATCCGGGCGGCCGCCGAAGGTGCCGCGGAGCGCTTTGCCTTGACCGACAAGCAGGAGGACCGGCTCAACCAGACCATCAAGGAGCTGCTCTGGGAAATCGTCCCGCCCCTGGCCGAGAAGATCATCAAGGAAGAAATCGACAAGATCAAGTCCGAACTGAACGACAGCGGCCTTTAATTTATCGCCTGGAGCCCCGGCGTGCTGGAAAACAACATGGAAAAATCTTATGACCACCTGCAGACCGAGAGCGGCTGGTACCGCCGCTGGGAGGAGCGGAAGCTGTTCACCCCCGCGGCCGAACCGCCGCGCAACGACGCGGCCGAACCGACGGGCATCCCCTTCTCGATCATCCTGCCGCCGCCCAACGTCACCGGCTCGCTGCATATCGGCCACGCCCTGACGCTGTCGCTCCCCGACATCATCGTGCGCCGCAAGATGATGCAGGGATTCCACGTGCTGTGGCTGCCCGGCGTCGACCATGCCGGAATCGCCACGCAAATGATGGTGGAGAAGAACCTGAAGATGGAGACCGGGTGCTCCAAGGAGGACCTGGGCCGGGAAAAGTTCCTGGCCCTGGTCTGGAACTGGAAGAACTCCTCGGAAGAACAGATCGTGGGGCAGATCAAGAAACTGGGACTGGCCCTGGACTGGAGCCGGATGAAGTTCACCCTGAGCGAGGAGATGCAACGGGCGGTGCGCCGGGTGTTCGTCGCCCTCTACCGCGAGGGCAAGATCTATCAGGGCACCTATATGGTCAATCGCTGCCCCAACTGCAAGACCGTGCTCTCCGATCTCGAGGTCGAGCACAAGGAGGTCCACGGCCAACTGAGTTATATCCGCTACCCGCTGCGCAGCGACCCGCAGCGCTGGGTGGTCGTGGCCACCACCCGGCCGGAGACCATGCTCGGCGACGTGGCCGTGGCCGTCCATCCCAAGGACCCCCGCTATCAAATGCTGGTCGGCCAGGAGATCATGCTGCCCCTGGCCGGGCGGGCTATTCCCATCGTCGGCGACGAGGACGTGGACCGGGAATTCGGCACCGGGGCGGTGAAGGTCACACCGGCCCATGACCCCGTCGATTTCAAGATCGCCCTGAAACACCGCCTGGAGAAGATCGTGGTCATCGACGAGCGGGCGTGCATGACCGGCCCCATCCCGGAAAAGTACCTGGGCCTGGACCGTTTCGCCTGCCGTCAGCTGGTGATGGACGACCTGCGGGCCCTGGGACTGATCGAGAAGGAGGAGGAGTACGACCACAATGTCGGCCATTGCCAGCGCTGCGAAACCGTGGTCGAGCCCAACATTTCCAAACAGTGGTTCCTGAAGACGGCCGAGCTGGCGCCGCCCGCCATTCAGGCCGTCCGCGACGGCGAAATCACCTTCTTCCCCGACAAATGGAAGAAGGTCTATTTCAACTGGATGGAGAACATCCAGGACTGGTGCATCTCGCGGCAATTGTGGTGGGGGCACCGCATCCCGGCCTTCTATTGCCGGGACTGCCAGGAGGTGATCGTCAGCGAGGACGTTCCGGAGCGCTGCCCGAAGTGTTCCGGCTCGCAGCTGGCGCAGGATGAGGACGTGCTGGATACCTGGTTCTCCTCGGCCCTGTGGCCCTTCACCACCCTGGGCTGGCAGGACGACAGCCCCGACTTCAAGACCTTCTATCCGACTTCGATCATGATCACCGCCTTCGACATCATCTTCTTCTGGGTGGCGCGCATGATCATGATGGGGCTGCATTTCGGCAAGGCGGTGCCATTCCGCGAAGTGCTGATCAATGGCCTGATCCGCGACGAGAAGGGACAGAAGATGAGCAAGACCAAGGGCAATGCCGTCGATCCGCTGAACATCATCCGCGAGTACGGCGCCGACGCCCTGCGTTTCACCCTGGCCATCCAGGCCGTGCCGGGCATGGACATCTCGCTGTCGGTCAACCGCGTCAAGGGGTACAAGGCCTTTGCCAACAAGATATGGAACGCTTCGCGTTACGTCATCATGAACCTGCAGGGAGGCGAGCCGGCCTCGTTCTCCCCGGACGCCATCAGCGATGCCGACAAGTGGGTCCTGCACCGTTTGAATGCCGTGGTGGAAAAGGTGAACGCCAGCTTCGACAGCTATCGCCTGCATGAGGCCGCCGACCTGATCTATCATTTCGTCTGGGACGAGTATTGCGACTGGTACCTGGAGTTCTCCAAGAGCGACCTGGACCGCCCCGGCACGCGCGCGGTCCTGAAACTGACCTTGTTCCGCATCCTGCAGCTGCTGCATCCCTTCATGCCCTTCATCAGCGAGGAGATTTACCAGCGCATCCGCGGCGAGAAGGATTTCCTCGTCCAGACCGGATTCCCCTCCTTCTGCAAGGACTGGGTCTTTCCCGAGGCGCACGCGGCGGTGGAGACCCTGAGACGGGTCGTGGCCGAAACGCGCAAGACCCGCACCGAGAACCGCATCGAGCCCAACAAAAGGATACCCGTCTACCTCAAGTGCGAGGCGCCGGGCGAGCGCCGCCAGCTGGAACAGCATCTGAAGTATTTCGATTTCCTCAGCCGCAGCCTGAAAACGGAGATCGTCGACGATCTGGCGGCGCTGCCCAAGGGTTTCCGCGGCGTGAGCCAGAACTGGGAGATCCTGCTGCCGTTCGTCGACGACCAGGACCGCCAGCGCGAGCTGCAGCGGCTGGGGCACGAGCACGACAAGCTGGACAAGCTGATCGCGCAGATGGAAGCCAAGCTCTCCGGCGGCGGCTTCGCCGACAAGGCCCCCGCCGAGGTCGTCCTCCAATTCAAGAAAAACCTGCAGGAAGCCATCGAGAAGCGGGCGAAGATCAGCCAGACCATTGCCGACCTCACCTGAGCGCTTTTATTCCATTCGGCTGGAACACTGCCGGTCCACCAACGACTATGTCCGCGAGAATCTCGTCCGGCTGCGGGAGGATCTGCCGCTCATGGTCAGCGCCGGCGCCCAGTCGTCGGGGCGGGGCCGCGAGAGCCGCGGCTGGTTCTCGGCGCCCGGCCTGGGCCTGTACGTGACCTTCGCCTTCCGTCTCGCCGACGCCCGGCGGCTGCCGCTCCTTTCCCTCGCCTCCGGGGTCGCCGTTTGCGACATGCTCGCCGCGTGGTCGGGACGGGAGTTCGTCCTGAAATGGCCCAACGACGTCCTGGGGGAGGGGAGAAAGGTCGCCGGCATCCTTTGCGAGAACATGATCAGCGGCGAGGCCGCCACCTGCTTGGCGGGCATCGGCATCAACCTCAACCATCTCGCCGCGGATTTCCCGCCGGAACTGCGGACGCGGGCCGCCTCGCTGCGCATGCTCGTCGGCGGGGAATGGCCGGTCGCGGCAGCCCGGGACCGGCTGGCCGCGGCCATGGTCTCCTGGCTGGGGCGCCTGATCGCCGGCGATACGGGAGCTCTCCTGGACCGCGCCCGCGAGTTGAGCCGTTCCTTCCTGGGGCGCGAGGTCCGCTTTCATCACGGCGGGCGGAGCTGCCGCGGCATATGCCGCGGCCTGGCCGACGACGGCGGCCTGCGGCTGCAGACCCTGGACGGCGAAGAAACGGTCTTTTACGGCGACGAGATCAACTGCTGAAAACGGGCGGCTGTCCGCAAGCGGTCAGATCTTGAAAATGACGTTCAAGTGGCAGAGAGTGATCTCGTCCTCGGCGTGCAGCTCGTGCTTGACCCCGGTCTGCAGTTTGTTGCCGTTGAGGAACGTGCCGTTGATGGCGCCGGGCTCTTCCGAGAGGTAGAACTTGCCGTCCTTGAACTGGATCTTGGCGTGCTTGCGCGAAATGTACTTCTCCTCGTCCTCGTCGGTCAGGTCGATGTCGGGGACGAAGCCGGTGGTATAGTCGCGGCGGCCCAGGAAGGTTTCGGTCTTGGTCAGCTGCACCAGGCGGTTCGAGCGCTGGATGATCAGGTAGGCCTTGACTTCGCCGCCGATCTTTTCTGACGTCGAGTCTTCCCGGCGCGCTTCCTTGCCGGCCGTCTTCTGCCGGGCTTCCGGAGCGGCGGCCGCCAGCAGCACGGTTTGGATCTTGATGTGCTTCTCGCTCAGCTTCTTCAGTATTTTCAGGGCGATATCCGGGGTCTGCTTGAGCATGTCGGCGTTCTGCTCGCTGTTGAGCGATTCCTCGCCGAAGAAGTCGCCCTTGCTGAGGGTGGCGAGGATCTGCCCCTGGCCGTCGTTCTTCAACTGGACCTTGCCTTTGTTGATGATGAAAAAATCGGTCTGGATATCGCCTTTTTTGTAGATGACGTCGCCGGCGGCGTATTTGCTGATGAATTTTTTCAATGCATCCATATTGGCTTTGCCCATCATTCTATAAAAGATATTTTGCAAAGTCAATTTGCCGGCGCGGAAATCTCATTTTTCCCGCTGGCTTGTCGGGGCCGGGGTTTTGTTCTACAATCGACCCGGTCGCGCCGATGCGCGGCCGCCGGATTTCAGCGCGCAATGAAAGAAGAATTCGCATTCCTGTTCCCGCCGCCCCGGAGCGTGCGCTTCAAGGGCGGCACGCTGGACATCCGCAGCGCCTGTTTCCCCCTGGAGCTGTTCAAGAAATTCGATTTCCTTTTCGCGCGCTTCGGCGTGCGCAATCGCGCCCGGGGCTTGCAAGTCGTCGTCCAAGAGCCGAACTTCAGGTCCCCGGCGAAGGGCGCGGGCCGGGGCGGCGAGGAATATGCCATCGATTGCGTCCCCGGCGGCGTCACCCTCTCCGCCGCCACGCCCCGCGGCCAGTTCTACGCCATCTCCACCCTGCTGCAGATCCTGTCTTTTTACGCCGCATCCGGTTCCATGCCGGCCTTCGTCCTGCGCGATGCTCCGGAAACGGACTTTCGCGGCGCCTGTTTTTTCCGTGCCGAGGCGGCCGCCGCCGATCCTCTGGAGTTGCGGCGTACATTCCTGGACCTGGCCTTGTTGAAATTCAACTGCCTGGCGCTGCCCGCTGACGCGGCCGGGTGCGCTGGCGCAGTGGAGGATGTCCTGGCCCAATGCGTCCAGCGGACCGGCATCGAGGTGATTGTTTTGGATCCCGATCCAGGGGCATTGGCTTGGCCCGCCGCCGGCAGCCCCGGCGCAGGCCCGCTGCGTCCCCGGAGCGGCGCGGCTTGGATCGATTATTTTCTTGAACGTTGCCGTGCCGCCAAGCCGGGCAGCGGGTTGACGGCGGCATGGAGCGATCCTTTTCTGGACCACCCGGAGTGGATCCGCCGGATCCCCCGCGGGGTCCTGGTGCTGAACCGGGTAGAGGAACCCGGGCACGGGAATCGGCTGCGGCCGGCGATCCAGTCCTTCAAGGAGCATCATGTCCGCCAGGTGCTCTGTCGATCCTTATGCGGGCGCGGCCGCATCCTTCCCGACGGCCGTGCGGCCATGGCCCGCATCGATGCCGCCTGCGCGGCCGCGGCAGCGGCCAGGCTGGCGGGCGTGCTGCTGGTCCATGGTGAGAGCCCGGGGGGCGGCTGCCTGCCGCAGGGGGCGGCGCTGGTCCGTTTCCAGGCCGGCTGCCGGTTGTGGGCAGGCCGGACGTCAACGCCCGCGGCGTTCGGCCGCTGGGCGCTGGGCCGCGACGAGCCGGACCTGTACCGTGCCTGCTCGTTCCTGGCGCAGGCCGAGAACCGGCTGCCGCATGAGCACGACCGCTATCTTTTCGAAGATCCGCTGCTGGCGCCCTGCTCACGCCAGGGGGATCCCCGCCAGGTCGTGGCCCATTACCGCAAGGCCGCCCAGTACCTGAAAAAAAAGGAGATCGCGCCCGGCCGCATGAGCGGGTTCCTCGACTTCGCCGCCGGGTTGTTTGAGGTCATCGCCGCCAAGGTGGATCTTTCCAGCCGCCTGGCGGTCCTGCTGGAGGAGGCCGGCGGAGCCGATACGCTGACGCTTCAGGCGGGATGGCTGCGGCGGACCGTGGCCGGCCTGAAGGAGCTTTACGCGGGGCTGCTCTCCGCCCCAGCCCCCGATGTGCTCGCGGACTTCGATCTTCTTGGCGAGCGCGCTGCCCGTTTGGGACGGGTGACGGAATCCCCCGGCGGGCGGGAAAGCCTTTTGGCGGTGTTGAGGAACAGCGCCCTGCTGGATGGCGAGGCGCCGCCCCCGGCAGGCCCCTTCCCGTCCTGATCCGGCTGGAGCGGGCTCAGACTCCGTTGCATTTGGACCAGCCGCAGTTGGCGCAGGTGGGGCACTTCTCGTCGGTGACGCTGCTGCCGCAGATCGGGCATTGCAGGGCGTTGATGTCCTGGTGGCGGGTGCTGACCTTGCCGACGTGGGTTTCCAGGACCTTGGCGATGGCGTCGGGGATGGACTGGATCAGCTGGCCGTTGGAGAAGATGGGTTCGGCGCCGCCGATGCCCTTGAGCTGGTTGACCACCTCTTCGGTCGAGATGCCGCTGCGCAAAGCCAGCGAGATCAGCCGGCCGATGGCCTCGGCGTCGGCCATGGTCGAGTAGCCGCTCTTGCCGATCGAGGCGAAGACCTCGAACGGCTTCTTGAGGAAATAGGTGACGGTGATGTAGAGGTTGCCCAGCCCGGTCGAGATCTTGTGGGTGGTGGAGGGGATGGCCTCGGGGCGGCCCATGGGCTTCGGCTTGTCCTCGCCGGCTTTGTTCAGGACTTGAACGGCCCGGCAGCCGTCGCGGTATACGGTGATGCCCTTGATCTCCATGGCGAAGGCCTGCAGATATGCAGAGGCGATGTCCTCGCGCGTCGCGGCGTTGGGAAAATTGATGGTCTTGGAAACGGCGCTGTCCACGTGCTCCTGGAAAACGGCCTGCATTTTCAGGTGGTCGATGGGGTCGATCTCCTGGGCGGTGACGAAATAGGCGGGTTGCTTTTCCCCGGGGTGCTTCTCCTGCCATTCCTTGAAGAGCGGATGGATGTCGACGATCTCGCTGTCCAGGATCTTGGAGATCACCTGGAAGGCGAAGATCGGCTCGATGCTCGACGAGCAGCCGGCGATGCGCGAGATGGTGCCGGTGGGCGCGATGGTCAGCACCGCCGCGTTGCGCATCGTCTGCCCTTTGTAGATCGACTGCTCGATGTTGGGGAAACTGCCGCGGGTTTCGGCCAGGCGCCGCGAGGCCATGACGGCCTCTTCTTTCAGGAACGAGACGATCTTCCGCCCCAAGGCGCGGGCCTCTTCGCTGGGATAGGCGATCCCCAGGCGGATCAGCAGGTCGGCGAAGCCCATGACCCCCAGACCGATGCGGCGGTTGGCCTTGGCCATCTTCTCGATCTTTTCCAGCGGGTAGATGTTGACGTCGATGACATCGTCGAGGAAACGGATGCCCAGCTGGATGATCTGGCGGAAGCGGTTCCAGTTCAGTCCGCCGGGTTCCTGCGGGTCGAACATGTTCAGCAGGTTGATCGAGCCGAGGTTGCAGGCCTCATAGTCGTGCAGCGGCTGCTCACCGCAGGGGTTGGTGGCGCGGATCGGTCCCTGGGCGGCGGTGGGGTTCAGGCGGTTGACCTTGTCGATGAAGATCAGACCGGGGTCGCCGTTGCTCCAGGCCGAGTCGACGATCAGGTCGAATATTTCCTGGGCGCTGGCCCGGCCGGCCAGCGATCCGTCCATGGGATTGATCAGGTCGTATTCGGATTGGTCGCGGATGGCCTGGATGAATGCGTCGGTTATGGCCACCGAGATGTTGAAATTCTGCGCCGTGACCCCGTCGCGCTTCATGGTGATGAAATGGCGGATGTCGGGATGGTCGACGCGCAGCACGCCCATGTTGGCGCCGCGGCGCGTGCCGCCCTGCTTGACCGCCTCGGTGCCGGCGTCGATGACCTTCAGGAAGGAGACCGGGCCCGAGGCGATGCCCTGCGTCTTGCGCACAAAGCTGCCGGCCGGGCGGATGCGCGAGAAGTCGAAGCCGGTGCCGCCCCCTTCTTTGTGGACCAGGGCGGCGTTCTTCACCGTCTCGAAAATGCCGTCGAGCGAATCCTCGATGGGCAGGACGAAGCAGGCGGAAAGGCACATCTGCCGGCCGGCACCGGTCAGGGTGGGAGAGTTGGGCATGAAATCCTTGCGCATCATGGCCTGGAAGAAGTTCTCCTCCCAAAGCTTCCTGTCGGCGTCGCTCTTCTCGGCCTGGGCGACGAAGCGGGTGACGCGGCGGAAAAGCTCCGAGGGCTTGCTTTCCAGCAGGGTCCCATTTTCGTCTTTCTTGAAATAGCGGGCGCGCAGGTTCTTTAATGCGTTCTCGGGAAAATTTTCCATTCGGCTCTCCTTGACCTATAAATCTAGTTGACGCCCAATTATAAAGCGCTAAATGTAGCGTGTCAATACGGATTTTCGGAAATTTTTCTGCAAAAATTTCTTGACAAGCCATTATTATATATATTATTATGTGGGAGAAAATGGGACAAAATGGGATGAATGATCGCTTCAGGGGCAGCTACATCGCCACGATCGACGATCGCGGCCGGGTGAAGATCCCCGCCAAATACCTTTCCGTACTGGAGCAGGGATTCGGCAGGGAGGTGTACCTGACCTCGGTCAACGGCGATCATGTCCTGTTCTACCCCATGAAGGTGTGGCAGGAGATCGAGAGGAAGATCGCCGCCATCCCCATGCGCGATCCCGAGATGGAGGAGTTCGTCAGCCGCAGCAGCTACTGGGGCACGGAAACCGAGATTGACCCCCGGGGCCGCATCCTGATCCCCGCCGATCTCCGCGCCGCCAGCAAGCTGGAAAGCGCGCTGCTGATCCTGGGCAAGATCGACTACATGGTGATCTGGAACAAGGAGGTATTCGAGACGCGCTACATGGGCGGCGAGTTCAGCGATGAAAAGCTGAACCGGGTCTCGAGGTTGCTCAATGAGTTTTCGGCACTACCCCGTCATGAGTAGGGAGGTGCTGGAGATCTTCGCCGGCACGCGGAAAGAAATTTTCGTCGATTGCACGGTGGGCGCCGGCGGCCACAGCCATCGCATCCTCAGCGCCTTCCCCGGCTGCGAATTGATCGCGCTGGACCTGGACGGCGAAAGCCTGGCCCTGGCCCGCGAGACGCTGCGCGAGTTCGGCGGCCGCGTCCGCTTCCACCAGGGCACCTACCTTTCGCTGTTCACGGACTTCGACTGCCGGCGCCTGGCCGTTTCCGGCATCCTGGTCGACCCGGGCATCTCCACCGTCCAGCTGAAGGACGGCCGGCGCGGCTTCGCCCACAGCCAGGACGGCCCGCTGGACATGCGCAAGGACGCGAGCTCCGGGACCACCGCCGCTGACGTGCTCAATTCCTGCGGCGAGGAGCAGCTGGCCGACCTGTTCTTCCGCTACGGGGAGGTCGCCAACGCGGGGCGCCTGGCCAAGGCCATCATCGAGAAGCGGCTTTTTATTCCCTGGAGCACGACCACCCAGCTGCGGCAGCTGGTGGAGGGCCTGACCCACTGGCGCCCCCGGCCCGGCCTGGTGCACCCGGCCGCCCAGGTCTTCCAGGCCCTGCGCATCTTCGTCAACCGCGAGCTGGAAGGCCTCGAGGCCTGGCTGGAGGCGATTCCCGCGCAGCTGCTCCCGGGCAGCCGCGTGGCGTTCCTCACCTACCATTCACTGGAGGACCGCCTGGTCAAGCGCGGCTTCCAGCAGCTGCAGCGCCGGGGAAAGGCCGAGCTGCTCCGCCCCTTTCCCGCCAAGCCCGGCAGCGACGAGATCGCGGAGAACCTGGCGTCGCGCTCGGCCAAGCTGCGGGCCCTGGAGGTGGCATGAACGCCGGCCAGCGCTCCCGCTCCGCCCTGCGCCTGGCCGTCCTGGCCTTCTTCATCTTTCTCGTCCTGTTCACCTATTCCAGCCTGAACCTGATGAACGTGGACCAGGGATACCGGCAGCACGAACTGCTGCGGACCGAAGCCCGGCTGCGCCTGGAGATCGATGCCCTGCGGGCGCGCCGCGCCGGTTTGCTCAGCCTGGAGCGCACCGAGCGCATCGCCCGCCAGGAGCTGGGCTACCAGTATCCCGAAGCGGGGCAGATCATCAAGGTCGTGGAGGCGGTCCATGAGCGCTAACCGCAAAAACCGGCAGCGCTTCTTCGCCCTGTCGGTTTTTTTCCTGGTCTGGATCGTGGCCATCGTCTTCCGGCTGTTCAGCATGCAGGTGCTCGAGTACACCACCTACATGGACAAGATCAAGGCCCAGACCCATCGCGTCGAAGAGCTCCATTCCAAGCGCGGCACCATCACCGACCGCAACGGCGAGATCCTGGCCATTTCGCTGCAGTCGAAGTCGGCGTTCATCAGCAACAAGGACGGCGCGCACTCCCTGGAGGTGTTCCGGAGATTCTGCGCCCAGCTGCCGCTCTCCGGAGCGCAGAAAGTCGCCATCGGCAAGCGCATCCGCCGCGGCGAAAAGTTCGTCTGGCTGAAGCGCAAGCTGACCGACGAGGAGTATTTAAAGGTCAAGCCGCTGGCCGCCGACGCCTCGACGGCGGGAGCGATCGCCTTCCTGGACGAATTCCGCCGCGTGTACCCGCAGGGAAAGATCGCCTCGCACGTTCTCGGCGGCGTGGGCATCGACGAGCAGCCCCTGGGCGGCATCGAGACGAGCCTGGACAGTGAGATCAAGGGGCGCGGCGGCCGGTTGAAGGTCCTCATCGACGCCCGCAAGCGCATCTTCCAGTTCAAGTATCTGGAGCAGCCGGTGCCCGGAAGCGACATCCGCCTGAGCATCGACGCCGCCCTGCAGTTTTTCGTCGAGCGCGAGCTGGACGCCGCCGTCGCCAGAACCCAGGCAGCGGGAGGGGCCGCGGTCGTCATGGACAGCCGCAGCGGACAGGTCCTGGCCATGGCATCCTGTCCGGACTACGACCCGGAGGCGATCTGGAACACCCCGCTGCCGGTGCTGAAGAACAAGGCGATCTCCTTCCTCTACGACCCCGGCTCCACCTTCAAGGTCGTGCTGGCGGCGTCGGCGCTGGAGCACCGCGTCTGCGGCCGGCAGGAAGCGTTCGACTGCCATAACGGCGTCTATGCCGTCCACGACCGCCAGATCATCGACGTTCACCCCTTCGCCCGCCTCTCCTTCGACGACATCATCGTGCAGTCGAGCAACATCGGCGCGGCGCAGGTCGGGATGCGCCTGGGCGGCGACCGCTATTTCGCCACCATCGGCCGCTTCGGCTTCGGCCGCCGCACCGGCATCCGGCTGCCGGCCGAGGAGAACGGCATCCTGAACCCGCCGCACAAGTGGAGCGGCGTCTCGCTGGCCTTCCTTTCCTTTGGCTACGAGATCGCGGTGACGCCGCTGCAAATGGCGGTCGCGTTCAATGTGCCCGCCGCGGGCGGCGTGCGGGTGCGGCCGCAGATCCTGCGCGACGGCGCCGCCGACGGCGGCAGCGAGCGCGTGCTCTCTGCCGCCAGCAGCGAGCAGCTCGGCGAGATCATGAGCGAGGTCGTCCGCCGCGGCACGGGGAAAAAGGCACAGATCGCCGGCCTGGAGATCGCCGGCAAGACCGGCACGGCCCACAAGATCAAGGCGGGGCGGTATGCCGGGAGCTATGTCTCTTCCTTCGGCGGTTTTTTCCCGGCCCGCGACCCGCGCGTGACCCTGTTCGTGATCATCGATGAGCCCCAGGGGCAGTACTTCGGCGGCGACGTGGCCGCGCCGCTGTTCAAGGCCATCGCCGAGAAGGTCATGCTGCAGCTGGGCATCTTTCCCGGACCGCCGGCCGTCAGCGAGGTGCGCCTGTGAAGTACCTGGACGAGCTGCTCGGCCAGCACGAGTCCCTGGCCTGGCGCGGCGAGCTGCACCTGCCCGTGAGCGGCATCGGCTATGATTCGCGGCAGATCGCCGCCGGCGGCTGCTTCGTCGCCGTCAAGGGCTTCGTGAAAGACGGCATCGACTATGTAGGCGACGCCGTGGCCCGCGGCGCCGGCGCGGTGGTCTCGGTGCATCCGCCCGCCGCCGCATTCCCGCACGTCACCTGGGTGCAGGTCAAGAACGACCGCCGGGCGTTGAGCGCCATGGCCAGCCGCTTTTATGACGATCCCGCGCGGGATCTGCGCGTGATCGGCGTGACCGGCACCAACGGCAAGACGACCACCGTGGCCCTCATCCAGGAGCTGCTCGGCCCGGGCAGCGCCGCCATCGGCACCCTGGGCATGCATTTCGCCGGCGACTCGCGGCCGACGAAACTGACCACCCCGGAGGCCCCCGAGCTGTTCGCTTTCATGGCCGCCGCAGTCAAGGCCGGCTGCTTGAACGTGGCCATGGAGGTCTCCTCGGCTTCGCTCAGCCTGCACCGTGTCGATGACGTGGCATTCGCCCAGGCGGTTTTCACTTCGTTCTCCGGTGACCACCTCGATTTTCACGGCACCATGGAGAACTATTTCGATGCCAAGCTCTCCCTGTTCAAGAGACTCGGCAGCGACCAGTGGGCGATTCTCAACGGCGACGACCCCATGGGCCCGCGCATCATCCGCGAGCTCAACTGCCGCTATGTCACCTACGGCTTCTCGGAGCAGGCCGACATCCGGCCGCTGAAATCCGCCTTCAGCACCGACGGGATCAAGGGCGTGCTGCAGACGCCGCGCGGCAAGATCGAGTTCCAGAGCCGTTTGCTGGGGCGCTTCAACCTGATGAACATCATGGCGGCGGTGAGTTCGGCCCTGGTCAGCGGCATCGGCGCCGAGAGCATCCGCTCCGCCCTGGCATCCTTCCAGCCGGTCCAGGGCCGGGTTACCATCGCCCACGCCGGCGATTTTCTGGCGGTGGTCGATTACGCCCACACCGACGATGCCCTGGAGAACCTGCTGCGCGCCTTCCGCGAAATCACCCGCGGCCGGCTGATCCTGGTCTTTGGCGCCGGCGGCTCGCGCGACAGGACCAAGCGGCCGCGCATGGCCCGCGTAGCCTGCCGCCTGGCCGACCAGGTGGTGGTCACCAGCGACAATCCCCGCCAGGAGGACCCGCAGGCCATCATCGCCGACATCGTGGCCGGCTTCGACCCGGGCTTCACGGCGTATCGCACCGAGCCCGACCGCCGCCAGGCCATTCACCTGGCCCTGGACCTGGCCGCCAAGGGCGACGTGGTGCTGATCGCCGGCAAGGGGCACGAGAATTACCAGATCTTCAAGGACCGCACCGTCCATTTCGACGACGTGGAAGTGGTGCGGGAAAAGATGGGGCGGGGCGATGCCTGAGCTGAAAATGGTCGAGATCGCCGCCGCCGTCCGCGGCCGGGTGGATCCCGCCTGGGGCGAAACGGTTTTCCGGGGCTTCCAGTTTGACTCCCGGTCCATGAAGCCGGGCATGCTGTTCTTCGCCCTGCGCGGGGCGCAGGCGGACGGTCACGACCATGTCCAAGAGCTGCGGAACGTTCCCGGCGCCGGCGCCGTGGTGCGCCGGGACTTCGCCGCCCGGGGCTGGAAGATGCCGCTGCTGCGCGTCGCCGACCCGCTGCGCGCCGCTCAGGACCTGGCGGCCCACGTGCGCGGGAAGTACGGCCGCATCCGCTATGTGGGCATCACCGGCAGCGCCGGCAAGACCACGACCAAGGAGTTCCTGCACCAGCTCCTTTCCTCGCAACAGCGCTGCTTCCGCGCGCCGCGGAACTGGAACAACTGGATCGGCCTGCCGTTCTCGCTGCTGCAGCTCAGCGGCCGCGAGCAAACGGCCGTTTTCGAGCTGGCCATGAGCGACCCGGGCCGCGGCGAGATCGACCGCCTGGCCGCAATCCTCAGGCCCGACGTGGCCCTGCTGCTCAACGTTTTTCCCGTGCACCTGGAGTTCCTCAAGACGCTGGCCAACGCCGCCCGCGCCAAGGGCGAGATCCTCGGCCATCTGGCGGCCGATTCCTGCGCCTTCGTCAACGGCGACCAGCCGCTGCTGCGCCGGGTTGCCGCCCGCCACCGCGGGCGGATCGTCTTTTTCGGGAGCTGCCCCCAAGGCAACGACATCGTGCTCCAGAGCGTGCGCCGCGAAAGGGAAGGCATCCGCCTGCGCATCGATTTCTTCGGCATCGAGGAGGATTTCCAAGCGCCGCTGACCAGCCGGGCCCACGCCGAGAACCTGTTCGCCGCCATCGTGGCCGCCCAGCATCTGGGGATGAAGACCGCCGAGATCCGCGAGGCCGTCTCGCGGCTGCGCCCCCTGGCCGGCCGGGGCCTGATGCGGCGCCTGGGCCGCGTCACCCTCATTGATGAAACCTACAATTCCAACCCCGAAGCCTTGAAAAGGGCCCTGCTATGGGTGGACGGCGAAAAGGCCGCAAAAAAGGTCGCCGTTCTGGGCGACATGCTGGAACTGGGGTCCGACGAGCTCCGCTATCACCGCCAGCTGGGGCGGATCTTCGCCGGCCTCCATTTCGACCTGCTGCTGGCCGTCGGCCGCCGCGCCGAAGCGCTGGCGGGGGCGGCCCGCAAGGCCGGCTATCCGGCCCGGCGCATCGCCTGCTTCCTGGACGCCGCCGCCGCCGGACAGTTCCTGCGCCGCGAGCTCGACCGCGGCCGCGACGCCGTGGTCCTGTTCAAGGGTTCGCGGGGCATGGCCCTGGAGAAGGCCATCGCGGAGTTCAGCCATGAATAAGCCGGCAGGCGCGGTCGCGGTGCTCGGCTTCGGCAGAACGGGGCAGGCCGTCCTGCAGTACCTGCTGGAGCACGAACCGCGCACCCCGCTGCTGCTTTTCAACGACGGGCCGGTGGCCGACGTGGAGAAACGGCAGGCATTCGCGCGGCGCGGCGTGCGCTTCCTGACCGGCGCCGACCATTTCAACGAGCTGTCGGCGTGCCGCCAGGCCGTCATCAGCCCGGGATTCGACGGCAGCCAGCCGCGCTTCGCCGCCCTGCGCCGGGACGGCGTCGAAGTGATCTCCG
The DNA here is from genome assembly GCA_964562095.1 of uncultured Clostridia bacterium. Taxonomy (GTDB): domain Bacteria; phylum Acidobacteriota; class Aminicenantia; order UBA2199; family UBA2199; genus UBA2199. The sequence continues at coordinate 20,121 of CAZLSH010000034.1, forward strand.
AGATCGAATTCGCCTTCCGCCGCATCCGCGGCCGGATCATCGCCGTCAGCGGCAGCAACGGCAAGTCCACCACGGTCAGCCTGGTCCAGCACCTGCTCGCCGGCGCCGGGCGGCCGAGCCGGCTGGCCGGAAACATCGGCACGCCGCTGATCGCCGAAGCGGACGCCATCCAGCCCGGCTCGCTGGTGGTGCTGGAACTGTCGAGCTTCCAGCTGGAGGAGATCGACCGCTTCCGGCCCGAGGTGGCGGTTCTGCTCAACATCACCCCCGATCACATGGACCGTTACCCGTCATTGGCCGCCTATGCCGCCGCCAAGTTCAACCTGCTGCGCAACCAGGAGCCCGGCGATCTCATGGTGCTCAACGCCGACGATCCCCGGTTGCGCGAGGCGGAGAAGCTGGGAAAAGGGCAGCCGCTGTGGTTCTCCGCCGCCCGCCCCGTCGAGGCGCCTTCCCGGGGCGCCTGGCTCGACAACGGCGATATCGTGCTGGATACGGGCGCCGGCCGCGAGCGGATATCCCTGCGCCGCAACCCGCTGCGCGGCATCCATAACCTGGAGAACATCATGGCTGCCGCACTCGCCTGCCGCGCCGCGGGGCTGGAGGCCGCCGCCATCGAGGCCGGCTTGGCCTCCTTCCGCGGCCTCGCCCACCGCATGGAAACGGCGGGCTGCGTCGGCCGCGTGGAGTTCATCAATGATTCCAAGGCGACCAATGTCGATGCGGCGTTGAAGTCGGTGTCCAGCATCGACGGCGACCTGGTCGTCATCCTGGGCGGCAAGGACAAGGGCGGCGATTTCCGCCTGCTGCTGGAGCCGCTGCGGCAGCGGGCGCGGCGGATCCTGCTGCTGGGACAGGCGGCGCCGAAGATCGCCGCGCAGCTGGCGGACCTGGATGCGCGGCTCACTGCGGTCCGCGACCTGGAAGAGGCCGTCGGCAACGGCTATGCCGAGTTGAAAGGCAATGGCGGCACGGTGCTGCTGGCCCCGGCCTGCGCCAGTTTCGACATGTTCGCCGATTTCGAGCAGCGTGGCGAAGTCTTCAAGGAGGAAGTGCGCCGCCTGCGGCAACGGGAGGGGGAGCATGGTTAAGCCCAGCGGCATCGACCGCACGCTGCTTACCGTCTCGCTGCTGCTGATTGCCATCGGCTTCCTGATGATCTTCAGCACCACCCCGGTCATCGCCCGCGAGAAATACGGAGACAGCCTGCACTTCCTCAACCGGCAATTGCTGTTCCTGGCCCTGGGCCTGCTGGTTTTCGCGTTGCTGATTTTCTATCGTGCCCCGTTTTACCTGAACCCGCGGCTGGTCATGGCCGCCATGGCCCTGGCTTTCACCGGGCTGTCGCTGGTGTTCTTTTTCGAGAAGGTCAACAACACCAGCCGCTGGATCCGCGTCGGCGGCCTGTCGCTCCAGCCCTCGGAATTCGCCAAGATCGCCCTGGTGCTTTACCTGGCCATGATGCTGAGCCGCAGGGAGACCGACGTCAACAATCTCAGGAACCTGGGGCTGATCCTGCTGCCGGTGGCCTTCATGGAGGGCCTGATCCTCAAGGAGCCCGACTTCGGCAACTTCGTGCTCATGGGCGTCATCACCATGGTCATGCTGTTCGTCGCCGGCCTGCGCCTGAAGTATTTCGCGGCCGGATTTCTGCTGCTGCTGCCGCTGCTGGCGCTGCTGATCCACAGCAGCCCCATGCGCCAGGATCGCATCCGCAGCTACCTGAACCCGGAGAGCTACGCCACGACCCACGGCTTCCAGGCGACGCAGTCGACCTATGCCATCGGCTCGGGCGGGCTGTTCGGGCAGGGCATCGGCAATTCCACCCAGAAATTGTTCTATCTGCCGTACGCCTACTCGGATTTCATCTTCGCCATCATCGCCGAGGAACTGGGCTTCTTCGGCGCCCTGGCCGTCATCGCCCTCTTCATCCTCTATTATCTGCGCGGCATGGTCATCGCCCGCCAGGCGGACGACGCGCACACGTATCTTCTGGTCACCGGCCTCGTCGTGATGATCGTGTTCCAGGCCATGATGAACGTCTCGGTGGCCGTCGGCCTGTTCCCCACCAAGGGCATCCCGCTGCCCTTCATCTCCTCGGGCGGGACCTCGCTGCTCGGCAGCCTGATCATCACCGGCATCGTCCTCAACGTTTCGCGCC
>CAZLSH010000035.1:0-753 GCA_964562095.1 uncultured Clostridia bacterium
CATAGAGGACATCTCTAATTTGGACAAAAGAGGACATTTCTATTTTGGGTTGACAATTGAAAAATTTGTATTGAAAAAAATGAACAAAGGAAATATAATCGGGTAACGAGAATGTTTGCTCGAAAATTGATTTCAAGGAGAGAAATATGAATCTGATGGAAGCGATTTTAAGCGGCGGCGGTTCTCCGGTTTCAACCATGGCCAAGCAGTTCGGCCTCGGTGAAGACCAGGTGGCCCAGGTTCTCCAGAAGATGATTCCTGCCCTGACCAATGGCGTCAAAAAGAACGTCCAGCAGAAGAGCGGCCTGGAAGGCCTGCTGCAGGCCCTGAACAAGGGCAACCACGACCGCTACCTGGACAATCCCGATGCCCTGCTGGGTGCCGAGGCGGTGGATGACGGCAACGGCATCCTCGGCCATATCTTCGGCAAAAAGGAGACGAGCCGCGAGCTGGCCAACCGCACCGCCCAGACCACCGGCATCAGCGCCGGCATCCTGAAAAAAATGCTGCCCCTGATCGCCGGCCTGGTCATGGGATCCCTCAAGAAGCAGGGCGGCAATTCGGGCCTGCTCGACCAGCTGCTGGGCGGCCTGACCGGCGGCGGCCGTTCCACCTCCTCTGCGGGCGGGGGGCTGCTGGGCGGTCTGCTGGGCGGCCTGTTCGGCGGCGCCAAGAAAAAGAAGGCTTCCTCCTCGCCGCTGGACGCGCTGACCGGCCTGCTCGACGCCGACGGCGAGGGCTCGGCGATCGACG